>JAEDGP010000066.1 GCA_016297405.1 Treponema sp. | reverse complement strand
CAAACTTTAGGTAAGATAAAGCCGCGCTATTTTAGCGGTTTTATCTTACACTCTTCGTTTACTTTTTATCAATAAAATCTGTTATCTGCTGTCCCAAAGGCAATCTTGCAGGGCATACTGAACTACACAAACCACAGTTGTCACACAAGGAAGCAGAATCAATGTAATCTTTGCTTGCTGAAAGGTCTCCGGTAATATGACGATAAATCACATCCGGTGAAAGCGATCTTGGACAAGCCCTTCGGCAATTTCCGCAACGAATGCATACAGCAAGTCTTTGATCAGGAGTCTTCGATTCAGTCAGGAAATTGATGGACTTGCAGTATTTTGTTACAGGAACATCAACTGTACTTGAGGCAAAACCATTAAGAAGACCATTCACAATAACTGCAGAAGGCTTTTTCAAAAAATTGCCGTACTGTTCTGCAATAAAATCAAATTTCGTTCCAATCAGAACACGCATAAGTCCGGAAGCATGAAGACAATCTCCATTCACATGAACATAACGGTCAACAACAGGCATGCCAAACTTGACTGTTCGATAAAGTTCAAACATTGTAGATGAATCCGTATAAAGATCATTTTGAGAAATAGAACTGAATGCAGTTCCCTTTGTTTCAGAAAGAATTAGTTTGTACAGCTGAAATTTAAATCCAACAGGATACTTGCGCTTGTCCGCATAGACAAAAAGTTCTTTAAAAGGCGAAGTCTCAATCTTCTCATATCTTTGTGAAATATCTTCTTTTGATTTCAAATCGGAAACATAAACAATTTTTTCAACAGCACAGGCCTTTGCTGCAAGGCGAGCTCCTTCTATGACATGATCGAAAAAAAGTTTAGAAATAAGGGAATCTGTAAGTCTGGAAGGATCATCATCAAAAAGACGCACAACCAGTGTAGTTGCATTAGAATCTACAGCTTTTTGAATATCCGCGGCAAAAAGCACAGGAGCAGAAGTCTGAAAGGTATTCAGAATACCAGCATCGCATATAGCCCTTACAAGCATGTGAGCAGTCAACGTGGCAAGGCTGAGCTCTTTCTTCTGACGACCAAGAAAAGTAAAGCTTCCGCCAAAACGAATCTTTACGGCTTCAGAAGCAGTACCGTCCGGACACTTTGTCATTTCAATTGACTCAACTTTACCTGGAATCGGTGAATAGATATTGGAAGAAAATGATGAGGCATCAGCTTTTGATGTAGCAATAAGTTGCCCCTCCTCAACAGTTTCACCAGGCTTTACAAGACATTCAAGTTCTTTTCCCCTTTCCTGCTTCAGGGGAACTGTTACCACAGGCGGAACAAAGCTGCTGATGGCATTTTTAAAGGATTTTATTTTCAAGCTATTAAGCCCAGAAAAAACAGTCATATAACTTCACCTACTTACGCTTTAAAAAATAAATGTAAACTCCACATGGCGTACCAATTGCCACAAGAAGTAATATTATAGACAAAAAACCAACCTTTTGAGAACCAGGCACAGCGTAACCTGCTTTCATCGAATGATTTTCCCCTGCAAGCAACTTTTCCAATGCCGGAAAATTCATCCGAAAAACTTCGGCCTCGCTTTGCTTTACAAACTCCCTGTCATAGTTGAGTTCACGCTCAGATTCTATCACTTTTCCATCTTCCGACCGGTAGACTGAAAATCGCACACTCTTCACATTCTTGTTGGAATCATTCACAGAAATATAAGGTTCTGTTATCACATTCCACTTCCAGTCAATATAGTCATTGAAATTCACCAGATGCTTATCCGACGAAGATGGACAGGGAACTGCAATTGAATTTTGACCAGAGGAAGATTGAGAACTTTTTGTAGAAACGGCAGCATAAATGCAAATTATAAAAACAGAGCCTATGCAGATAAGGATACTAAGCATTGCCTTTTTGGAATAAAAGCGGAACATGGAAGACGAAAGAATTTTTTTCGGTGTAAAGAAATACCTTCTGTCCAGGAAATTTTCAAGCAAAGAATAGATGCACAGAATACCGTAGATACCTGCATTCACAATCACAAAAAGAAACAGACTTCTGAAACCTGAAAGAATCATGATCAAAAGCGAAACAAAAGGAAAGACTATTGAAACAGGATTTTTCTGAACAAAAACGAAAAAACCTTCTCGTTTCCAGTACTTTACAAAAAGAGAAGCTCCAAGATTAAAAAGACAAATGGCACAAGTCACTGAATATACTGGAAGCGAAAAAGCCATCAGGACCGGAAGCAGCAATATTGCACTCAATAAAAGTCGTTTTTCAGAAAAAAACACAAGAGCAACAGAAAACAACATGCACACAAGAACCGAAACCCACGGATAGGATGCAGAAAAACTCATCCCAGCCTTAATACCTTTCTTCTGATTCAACTCAAAACATGCATCTTCCGCATTCCCCACATATTCAGCAGGGATATAATAAATCCTGTATTTTTTTGATTTATCAAAAAAATAATCATTACGGCGCTCAAGATAGTCTGATTTTCTGGAACCCGAAAAAGCCAGCGCAAATTCCGGACTGTTCACACTCACATTCAGAGGAACAAACTGATTTTCCAAAGATATGAAATCCTTGCATCCATGCTCCAAAAGCATAGTGGCAACTTCTTCCTGAGAACTTTCCTTAGACACATAGAATACTGTATATCCTTTCCACAACGACACAGCAGGAACCGAGCGCAGAAAATAAAGAGAAACGATTGAAACTGTAATCAAGATGGCGGGTAAAAAATATACCCTAAAAATCTTCAACACTTTATTTAATTAAACAAAGAAAAGGCAAGGCCGATGAAAAATCCAAGCAAACAGCCCATTGTCACTTCCAAAGGAGTATGTCCATTCACTTCTTTCAGAGAAGAATATTCATCAACAACATGTTTTTCTTTCAGAACCTTTCCGATTTCGTTGATTTTTTTAGCCTGAACCCCGTTTGACCTACGTACACCAACCGCATCACGAATGGTAACCATAAAAAAACAGAGTGAAAGAACAAAAATATCGGAATCGATTCCATTTCTAAATCCAAGAGTCGTACATAGTGAAGCAACCAGAGCTGAATGACTTGACGGAAGTCCTCCGGTTTTCCACAAAAGGTTTTCCAAAAGCTCACCTACACTATGAATACGGCCATACAACACATTAATAACAGTCTTAATGAACTGAGCACATAGCCAGCTGAATATGCAGGAAATCAAAACAGGATTAGTTAACAATGACTGTATCTGAGAGCTAATAATAGAAAGCATAAGGCTATTTTACCATTAGAAGTTCTTTTTTACTAGTAGAATCACTCTTTTTTTTGGAATAGAATGAACACATGACATTCTTGGAATTCCAGATAGGCCCGGATGACATTGGGCGCAGATTTGATAAAGTTTTAAGAAAGTTTTTATGGGACGAAAACCTTTCGGGAATCTATAAAGCTATCCGCAAAGGACTCATAAAAATAAACGACAGGAAATCCAGCGCAGACTACAAGCTTCAGGAAAACGACAGGATAAAAATTCCAGACTTCATGGCCGCAGAAAAATACAGATTTCATGGAATAAATGCAGAAACAGAATCGGACGAAAAAAAATCAATCGGTTTTGAAACTGTTTTCAGAAATGAATTTCTATGGATCATCAACAAACCTTTTGACAGATGCGTCCAGGGCACAGAAAACTCCCTGGATAAAGAAATCCAGATAGAATTCAAGCAATCGAACAGAAACACATCCTTAAGTTTTCTTCCAGGCCCCCTTCATAGACTTGACAGAAGAACCACAGGTCTCCTTGCATTCTCTCAGAATCTGGAAGGAGCAAAATGGTTTTCTCAAAACATTGAAAAACACAGAATAACAAAAACCTATGTAGCAATCGCACAAGGACATCTATCAGAAAAGGAGTCATGGACAGATTATATCAGGGAAAATGAAACTACAGCCACACAATTCAAAACCGTGTCGGTATACAAAACAGTTCAGCCACAGTCAAAAAAAGCAGTAACCCATGCCATTCCCATAAAATACGGTACCTTCAACGGCAAAGAACTGACACTTATCAAATACGAAATTGAAACCGGCCGTCACCATCAGATCAGAAGCCAGTCATCATTCCATGGATTTCCGCTTCTAGGCGATGAGGCATACGGAGGAAGCCCCCTTGAAGACGGGATGCTTTTCCTTCATGCTCAAAAACTTGACTTTCCTGAAAACCCGCTGAAATTGCCAAAAGAAATTCAGGCTCCACTGCCCCCATTTTTTTCATTATTTTTGGAAAAACATTTTGAAAAGTAGATTTATTTTACCTTTCCATTTGCCAATCCAACGCAAGGGCACTATAATTTTATTATGAACGCAATTTTTGAAGACTTGTTGAAGAATTTTAAGTCAAGCCTGGTATACGCTTTGGTCGGTGAAAGCGGAACCGGAAAAAGTTTTCGTGCAAAACTCATCGCAGAAAAATATGGCCTTGATGCCATTATTGACGATGGTTTACTGATTCAGAATGACAAGATTTTGGCTGGCCATTCTGCGAAAAAAGAAAAGACTTACATGGGCGCCGTAAGAGTTGCCCTTTTCGACGATAAAGAACATCGTGATGAAATTGCCAGGACAATACGAAAGTTGCATATCAAAAAAATCCTGATTCTTGGAACTTCAGAAAAAATGGCCTTAAAAATCGCCACAAGACTGCAGCTTCCTCAACCCCAGAAATTCATCCACATCGAAGAAATTGCTTCCCAGGACGAAATCCAGAAAGCAATCAAATCCAGGCAGATTGAAGGAAAACATGTAATTCCTGTACCCTCAATCGAAATTAAAAGAAACTATCCGCAGATTTTTTCGAATACAGTTAAAGTCTTCTTCAGAAAAAAGCATTTTTTCACAAAAAAAGACCAAAACAATGGAAAGCTCTTTGAAAAATCAATCGTTCAGCCTGAATTTTCAAAAAAAGGAAGAATTGAAATTTCTGAAGCCGCATTGACGCAAATGGTCATGCACTGCGTTGCAGAAAATGATCCTCAAGTGCGAGTGAAGAAAATGACCATCAAAACAGACAGCCGTGGATACAGGGTAATAATAACAATCGACGTTCCGTTCGGAACTCAGCTTACAGGAAAAATCCATAATCTCCAGCAGTATATCATCGATAAAATTGAAAGTTTTACAGGAATTCTAATCGAAGAAGTCAGCATAGTCATCGACAAGATTACCGGCACTGATTTCATCGACGAACAGAAAAACGAAGAAAAGAAACATAAAAAAAACGGTGGACTTAAAAAGTAAAAAAAGCTATTACTTTACCTATGAGATGTACAAAAGCAATCGTTTACAAAGATTTTATCAGACACAATATCCAGCAAATCAAATCAACATTGAACTGCAAAACAAAACTTTGTTGTGCAGTGAAAGCTGACGGATACGGTTGCGGAAGCCTGACAACTGCACAAATTGCACAGGAAGAAGGCTGCGAATACCTGGCCATAGCAACTATAGATGAGGGAATAGAGCTCAGAAACAACAACATCAGTGCGAAACTGCTGCTTCTAAGCCTATGCACTCCAGACGAGCTTGAATACTTGTGCAAATACAATATCACACCAACCCTTTATGATTCACAGTTAGTCAAAGATTTTGATAAGGTGTGCGAAAAAAACAGCACAACACAGGATGTATTTCTAGCTGTTGACACCGGCATGGGAAGAATCGGATGCTATGCAGAGGAAGCCCCATCAATGGCAAAATTCATCTGTCAGGAGTGCAAAAACCTAAATCTTGCCGGTGTAATCACCCATTTTGCCGTTTCAGATTCAATCAGCGACGCAAACATCAAATACACAAAAGAACAGGCAAAGCGCTTTGAATCAGCCATCGACGGTATAAAGGCCTTGGGAATCGATCCTGGAATCAGAACTTGCGCAAGTTCTGCAGCAGCAATGGCATTCCCTGAACTTCAGATGGATATGGTACGCCCTGGCATCATAATATATGGCTATTATCCCGACCAAATCACAAAACAGTATCTTGCAGAAAGAAACATCGAAATAGATCTGAAACCGGTAATGCAATTCGAATCCCAGGTTGTTTCAATAAAACATTTCAAAAAAGGAATGTCCATTTCCTACGGGCGCACCTGGGTTTGCCCAGAAGATACTGATATTGCCATAATTCCTGCAGGATATGCAGACGGACTGCTCAGAAGAAATTCACCTGGAATGGAAGTAACCATCAACGGAAAACCATATCCCATCCGAGGTCGGATCTGCATGGATCAATGTATGGTCGACATTGGGCAAAACAATAAAGACGTAAAAAGATGGGACAAAGTAATTTTCTTTGGACCAAAGGAAAAAGGCGCATTGAAGGATGCTAACGATGTGGCAAATGAAACTGGAACAATTTCCTACGAAGTAATGACAAGCCTTTCAAAAAGAGTTGTCCGGCACATCGTCTAGATGTACAAAACCTATTCAAGAACAACATTCAGTTTTTCAAGGTTTCTTTTTATTTCCGCCACAAGATAGAATGATCCTGTGATAAAAAGCACATCATCATTCTGTGACGCTTTGTCCAATGCGGCACAGAATGCTTTTGCGCAGTTCTCCTCACGAATGAAATCAATTCCATTCTGTTCAAGACATTCACAAATACCATCAATATCGCTTTGACGAACATACCCAGGCTTCGTCGCAAAGATTTTACTGAAACGACGTTTGAAAAGGGGAATGAATTCGTGGAATTTTTTGTCGGCTGCACAAGAAAAAAGCAGCACCACATTGCGTCTTTCAAAAACACTGGATAACGTTCTTAATGAACCTTCTATACTGTTCTTTGTATGGGCCCCATCGAAAACGATGCATACATGTTTCCCCTTATATGATGCCTTGCAGATTTCAAACCTTCCAGACATGACTGCATTTGAAAGTCCCTTTTCGATTGCTTCCTTGTTAGGATTCTGTATGAACTGAAAAACAGCACCAATTGCAGTACATGCATTTTCTAGTTGCATCTGCCCCAAAAGATTCAATTTTGAAGAAAAATTGAATTGAGTCTGCCCTTTTTTCATGATAATCCGAACGGTCATCTTTGCATAGTCGCCAGATTTTTCATCGGTTACAAATGATTTTTCTGCTGACAAAACAAGATCATCTACCAGAATACATCTTGATTCCATTTCTTTTGCTTTTTCAAGAAAAACTTTCGTTGCATCCTTATAATTCTGGTGTGCAACAACACAAATGCCATGAGGTTTTATTATTCCAGCTTTTTCATAAGCTATCTGAGAAATGGTATTTCCAAGAAACTGCGTATGTTCAAGTTCAATTGGTGTAAGTACACTGACCAAAGGCTGGATTATATTCGTAGAATCAAGTCTGCCGCCAAGACCAGTTTCGTAAACAGCATAATCAACATGTGCCAGATCAAAAACCACAAATGCAAATGCCGTTACAATCTCAAACCAAGTCAGTGGCCTTTCACCAGGCAAATCTTTTACCTGAAGGGAATCAACGGTTCGATAAAGTATATCTGCGGCATTTTCATAAATCATTTCATCGAAATAACCATTTGGAGTGCATACCCTTTCCCTGAAATCCACAATATGAGGCGAAGCATAAATGCCACAGGTAAACCCATGGGACTGGACAATATTTGCAATCATATTCGACACAGATCCCTTACCTTTTGAACCTGCCACATGAATACATTTTATTTTATTCTGGGGATTATTCAATTTTTCACAAAGAAACTTCATGGAATCCAGCCAAAAAATGCCCTTTGTCTGTTTCTTCTCGAAATTTAAAAATGTATCCAGCCAAATCTCAAAATCACGCAATTTCATACAGAAAATATATTGTTTAACAAAAAAAAATTAAACCTATTTGCTACTTGAACATTGAGAAATAATGGAAAAAACTGTACAATAATAGAAAACAAAAAGTAGGGAGGAGCCTTGCAAAGGCAATTTATGAAGAAATTTATAAGAACAACGGTAATGATTAGCGCTGCGGCTTTTATTTTTGCATCATGCGCATCAACTCCAAGCTCTGGAAATAAAAATGAAAAACTGGCCAACGGACAGCCTAAAAAGAAGGTCATAAAACTTGTTGAAATGCAGCAGACTGTAAGCAAAGAGGATTCGCTTTTTGAAGAATCACTTAAAAACATCAAAATCGAGGTTGTTTCTTCTCCGAGATTCACAACTTCAGGAAGAAAGTTTGCTTCACCTTATGTCATAAAGGTAACAGAAAACGATATACCTTCTGCTAATTATAACATTTCAATTTCTTATCCATCTTCAAAATCTGATGACGCAATCACCTATTCAATCGCAAACGTTCAGACAGATGAAAATGGAAAAATCAGCTGGATGGCTGAAGTCCCTTCATTTGCAGCGAATGACTATGTAACATTCTATCCTACTCCTTCAAGTTCATCCTCTTATGCAAAACAGAAGGCTTTTGCAGTTGCCGCAACAGCACCTTACAAGGTTCGCTCATCATATACTGCATCCATGGGTGTTCTTTACGCTTTCAACATCAACGAAAAAGACAAACCTACAGGCAATAACTTTGAATTGCTGCAGAACCTTCGTACAAAATACGGTATTAATATTGGAAACTCTCCTATCGGCGAATCTTCCTATGTAAACAAAGATATTGCTGAGCTTTACAAGGCAACATACGCAATTGTCGGCAATGCATACAAATTCATGATTTCATCTTTCTTCAGATATGCAGAACCTCCGATTGAAACAGAAGAAGGTGTAACAGTAAAACTCATAGCTGAAATTATTTGTGTAGATATGAAAGAAGGTAAGATTATTTTCAAAACCTCCATTTCGGAAACTACAACAGAAATAAATAAATGGACCGCTGAACAAAAGTGTAAAACTGTCCTTGCAGAAAAGGCAGCAGAAGCTATTGTTTACGGAATGTAAGGATTTATCATGATTTACACAGATACAAGAAACAACAAAGTTAAAGCTTCGTTCAGAACCGCTGTTTTGAACGGCATGAACTCAGAGACTGGCGGATTGTATATCCCAACAATTTTTCCAAAACTTGACAGCTCATTCATCAACAAAAATCCAGAGCCAACATTCCGCGATGTGGCTTTCAATATGGCGAAACCTTACGTTGAAGGAGAAATTCCTGACGAAGATTTGATGGACATCATTCAGGATGCATATCCCTTCCCTGCAAAAACAGTTCCTCTTGACAAGACTGCCTATGTCCTTGAACTTTTCCATGGACCAACTTGTGCATTCAAAGATTTCGGTGCACGTTTTATGGCTCGTGTAATGTCATATTTCAACAGAACAGAAAACGGAACACTCCATATTTTGGTAGCAACTTCTGGAGATACAGGTTCTGCGGTAGGTTCTGCATTCCACAATGTTCCAGGCCTTGATGTTACAATCCTTTATCCGGAAGGAAAAATTTCAAAAATTCAGGAAAAGCAGCTTTCTACATTTACAGGAAACGTTCGTGCACTCAAGGTAAAAGGAACATTTGACGACTGTCAGAAACTTGTAAAAACTGCGTTCACAGATGCAGAACTGCGCAAAGAATTCAGACTTTCTTCCGCAAACTCAATCAATATTTCAAGACTTCTTCCACAGAGCTTCTATTACATGTACTCTTCTTTGGTTGTAAGAAACAGAGCCCCTCTTGATAATAAGATGGACAATCCGGCAATTATCTGCGTAGTTCCATCTGGTAACTTCGGAAACCTTACTTCTGGTCTTATAGCAAAGGAAATGGGTGCTCCTATTGCAGGATTTGTTGCTGCCACAAACACAAACAAGACAATTCCTGACTGGATTGCCACAGGTGAGTACAATGCCCGCCCATCAGTGGAAACTTATGCAAATGCCATGGATGTTGGTGCTCCTAGCAACTACGAAAGAATCAAGGCCATGTACTCTCTTGAAGATGTTCGCAGAATTTTCGGCTCATACTGGCTTGACAATGACGGCATCAAGGCTGCAATCGCAGACTGCAACTCAAGAACAGGATACACAATTGACCCTCACGGATCAATCGGATGGAAAGCATGGGACGACATTCGAAACGGAGGTTTCGCAAAACTTAAGAGCGGAATCAAGGGCGACATCTCGAAACCTGGTCTTACACCAAATCTTCCAGAATGGGCTGATCAGGTAATCAACAACAATGCTGTTGGTATAATTCTTGAAACAGCACATCCTGCAAAATTCGGTTCAATCGTTCAAGACGCAACTGGACGAGAACCTCCGATTCCAGAAGCACTCCAGGCAGTTATGGCCCTTCCTGACATGGCCACACCAATGGAAAACGATTACGAAACATTCAAGGCATGGCTTAAAGCTAACCTTGCAAAATAAGTGTTAAAAAAACAAAAGAGGCTGTCCCAAAAGTAATAAGTGTAGCGCTCATTGAGCCTGTCGAAGGGCTCAGGAACCACTCGTCGAAATGACTGCTACACTAAATG
>JAEDGP010000144.1 GCA_016297405.1 Treponema sp. | reverse complement strand
TCATTCTCTTACGACAGAGCAATTCATGAATTTAGATCAAAAATATAATATCATAGGACATAAAAAAACTATCTTCCTCAATGGAATAAAGAAAAACGTGATTCATCACGAGGAATAATAATGGCTAAAGAAAAAAAAGTTTTACCCTTTTCTCCTGATGATAAGATTTCACTTGTTTTTGCCAAAAATCAAGGATATTACAAATTTCCAGGCGGAGGTATTCCACGCTGATGAAGCATATGTTTATGGTCTTCTTGATTCCTATGAATATGATGATTATGACCGACTTATCCAGCTTCTTGATTCAACTTGCAATGCTGACGGTACAAAAAATCTTGAAAAACGTATGGAAGATGTAAAAAATCGATATGGATATTATCCTAAGGCAAAGTACGACAAAAATTTTGAACTTAAAGCGTATTTTGAAAAACTTATGGGTAAATATTTGTATACAGTACTTCAATGAAAAAAAGTAACAAGTCATCAATGAAAAAGACCTTGAAGCTGATACAACCAAAAGCATGTTTAAAGCTGAAGGCAAAATCCATGAACAGGAACGTGATGTTTCAAAGTTATGGAAAAACGGAGAAATCCGCATTTCCATTTTAGGAATCGAAAATCAGACAGCACAGGATTCGGATATGCCTCTTCGTGTAATCAGTTATGACGGAGCAAGCTATAAGCAGCAGCTTCTGGATAAAAAGCAGAAGAAGCGATATCCGGTTACAACTCTGGTTTTATATTTTGGAACTGAAGAAAAATGGTCCAAAGCAAAACATCTTTACGACTGTTTTGAAGTTCCGGAAAAATTAAAACCGTTTGTAAATGACTATAAAATCAATGTATTCAACATTGCATTTTTAAGTTCAAAGACTATTTCAATGTTCAAAAGTGATTTTAAGATTATTAAAAGAAAGGTTTATATATCACTGGTTCCAGCTCTTGTGATTTCTGTAATCGCAGGATTAATTTTCTTTAATGTGCTAAGATAGTGTTATATGTTACATCTTACACCTGTTACATCAAATAAAATCTGGGGGTATGAACTCTGGATTGCATCTACTCATCCAAACGGTCTGCAACAGGATTTTGTTGATTTCTGCGGTGGTGATTATCCTCTTCTGGTAAAAATCATTCAGGCAGATGAAACTCTTTCTGTTCAGGTTCATCCTGATGATGAGTGGGCTAAAAAACTAGAAGGTAAAGATGCTCGTGGTAAAACTGAATGCTGGTATGTGCTGGAATCGGCTCCTGGTGCAAAGCTAGTGTACGGTCTTAAGGATGGAGTTGAAAAATCTGTGATGGCTCAGGCAATTACAGAAAATAATCTCGAACCATATTTAGAAACTGTTGAAGTTTGTCCCGGTGATTTTATTTATATTCCTGCTGGAACTGTTCATGCTATTGGCGGAGGTTTACGTCTTCTGGAAGTTCAACAGTCTTGTGATACAACTTACCGTCTGTATGACTGGGGTCGTGGCAGGGAAGTGCATATAGATAAAGGTCTTGCAGTTATAAAGAATAATGTACGTCAGCCTGTTGTTCCTTTTAAGAACTTTAAATGTGAATATTTTAGCCTTGAAGAAATAACTTCTGGAAAGGTTTGTTCTGATGATGACGTTGTCCTTTTATTTGTATTGGACAAAAATGGTGCAGAAATAAACGGAACTCACTTTGATTATGAAAGCATAATGGCAATAAAAAATGAAGAAGTGGCAGTAAAAGGGAAGGTGATGGTAATTCGCAATGCGTAATGTGCATTGCGAATTGCGAACTGCACATTGAAAAAACGGCACTTCGCAATGGCAAAGTGCCCTTATTGATTAAAGATTCTTTTTTAATTCTTCTAGCGGCACATTAAACTTTTCTGCAACCTGTTCTAAGGGAATGTTGAATTCCTTCACTACAGTAATAGCATCGGCCAGTCTGGCTTGAGATACACCCTCAGCAAGTCCCTCAACACGCCCTTCAGTACGTCCTTTTGCAAGTCCTTGAGCGACACCTTCAGCAAGTCCTTTTGCATGTCCTTCAGTAAGGCCTTCTGTACGCCCTTCTGTACGACCTTCAGCAAATCCCTCAGTACGTCCTTTTGCAATTCCTTGAGCAACACCTTCAGCATGTCCTGCTTCTCTGGCTTTTTCTTTTTCATCTTCCAATAAATCTGCAAAATACATATAGTCACTCCTGAACAAAG
>JAEDGP010000143.1 GCA_016297405.1 Treponema sp. | reverse complement strand
TCTACACCTAATACTTCATAATAATCACGTTTTGCCATTTTTCCAACCTGAATTCTTTTCGTGTATAAAACAGTTTTTTAACTGATTTTTTCAAACTGCTTTATATCAAAAATAGACCCTACCTTAAAAAAAAGACAGGGTCTTTAGAGTTTGCAAAAAAAAGTTTAATAACCATTCTTTAGCAAACTCTTTATGATTCTAAACTGTATCTGGAAAATTTTAATTTTCCAAGATACATAATTTTATTTATCATCATGAACTTCATATTCAACATCTTCTGCTGAACCTTTGTCAAAGCCAGAATCATTTGAAGAACCTGCATCCTGTGATTCTGTATTTTCCTGTGAAGCACCAGCACCAGCACCACCTTGAGCAGCCTGTTGTTTGTAAAGTTCTTCTGCAATCTTGTATGAAGCATTTTTCAATTCTTCTGTCTTGGCTTTGATTTCTTCAACATTATCACCTTCGAGAGCTTTTCTCAAAGAAGCAATAGCATCTTCAATCTTCTGTTTTTCAGCAGAATCAACTTTATCACCAAGTTCTTTCAATGATTTTTCTGTTGCATAAATCATTGAATCTGCTTCGTTGTGAGCGTCTACACTTTCACGTTTTGCTTTATCTGCTGCAGCATTAGCTTCTGCATCTTTTACCATCTTTTCGATTTCAGCATCGCTTAATCCACTTGATGAAGTAATCTGAATGTGCTGTTCTTTTCCAGTTCCTAAATCTTTTGCAGAAACATGAACGATACCGTTTGCATCAATATCAAAAGTAACTTCAATCTGTGGAACTCCACGAGGTGCAGCAGGAATACCAACCAAATCAAAACGTCCAAGAGTTCTGTTCTGATCAGCCATTTCACGTTCACCCTGAAGTACATGAATAGAAACTGCAGTCTGTCCGTCAGCTGCTGTAGAGAAAATCTGACTCTTCTTTGTAGGAATTGTTGTGTTACGTGCAATAAGTTTTGTCATAACGCCACCCATTGTTTCAATACCAAGTGAAAGTGGAGTTACATCCAAAAGAAGAATATCCTGTTTTACATCTTTGTTTAAGATACCACCTTGAATTGCAGCACCAATTGCAACAGCTTCATCAGGATTTACAGAACGGCTTCCTTCTTTTCCAAAAATTGCTTTTACAACTTCCTGAACTTTTGGCATTCGTGATGAACCACCAACAAGAATTACTTCATCAATCTGGTCTGTAGTGAGTTTTGCATCTGAAAGAGCTTTTCTACATGGTTCTTTTGTTCTTTCAAACAATGTATCTGTCATTTGTTCAAACTGTGCGCGGCTCAAAGATTTCTGCAAATGTTTTGGACCTGTAGCATCAGCTGTAATAAATGGAAGATTAATATCTGTTGTAGTCTGATTTGAAAGGCTGATTTTTGCATTTTCAGCTGCTTCACGAAGACGCTGCATAGCCATTGGATCTTTTGACAAATCAATTCCTGTATCTTTTTTGAATTCATCGATAAGCCAGTTTGAAATAACACGGTCCCAGTCATCTCCACCAAGATGTGTATCACCATTTGTAGAAAGAACTTCAAATACACCATC
Organism: Treponema sp.; assembly: GCA_016297405.1. Classification (GTDB taxonomy): domain Bacteria; phylum Spirochaetota; class Spirochaetia; order Treponematales; family Treponemataceae; genus Treponema_D. Next base: position 644 of record JAEDGP010000143.1, on the reverse strand, counting down.
TGCAAGTTGAAGAATAGAAATATCGAATGTACCACCACCAAGGTCGTAAACTGCAACTGTTCTTTCTTTTGATTGATCTTTATTAAAACCAAATGCCAAAGCAGCTGCTGTAGGTTCATTGATAATTCGTTTTACATCAAGACCAGCAATTTTACCTGCATCTTTTGTAGCCTGACGCTGAGCATCGTTGAAATAAGCTGGAACTGTAATTACAGCTTCTGTAACTTCCTGTCCAAGATAATCTTCTGCAGTTTTTTTCATTTTCTGCAAAATAAAAGCTGAGATTTCCTGTGGAGAATACTGTTTTTTTGCTCCGTTTTCATCTACTTCAACACGGCAGTCAGAACCGTTATCAATTACTGTATATGGAAGTTTTGTTGCTTCTCCTTTTAATTCACTAAATCTGTGTCCAATAAGACGTTTTACTGAATAAACTGTATTTTTTGGATTTGTTACCATCTGGTTTTTAGCAGGAGCACCAACAATACGTTCTCCTTTTGATGTAAAACCAACGATAGAAGGAGTTGTACGTCCTCCTTCTGAATTCTGGATTACAACTGGTTCACCATTTTCCATAACAGCAACACATGAGTTTGTTGTTCCTAAGTCAATACCAATAATTTTTCCCATTTTGATTTCCTCCG
>JAEDGP010000142.1 GCA_016297405.1 Treponema sp. | reverse complement strand
ATTGAATGAAGCAGCACCTGAAAAATCAATTCTGATGCAGCGTTTGAAATGCATTTTCTTGTAACCACTTGATGTGACCTTACCTTGGTTTACGCAAAGAGGAAGTTCTTCGATTTCAAAGTCGTTTAGAATGGAAAATCTTGGGTCTTTCAGGCATTCTTTTATTTCTTCCTGCTGCAGCGTGAATTCTATCAGGTTTGCATCTTTTTCGATTCCAAGAACATAGCAGTCAGGACCAAGTTTTTGAAGCAATTCTTTTATTCCGTATCCCAGGCACGGACTTATTGCCAGCACAAGGGTTCCTGCCAGAAATTCTTTGCCTTGAATGGAAAGAAGAATATTCTTTGCAGGATTGTATCTGGAGTAGAGGAGTCTTTCGTTGTATTTAACAGAAAAGCCCTGCCCGGTTTGAACCAGACAGGGCTTTTGGTTATTTATTGACATTGTATATTAGTCTTTGAACAGCGACTGAATGAAGTTGCTTGCATCTTCTGCAACGCTTCCTGAATTCAAAATGTTCTGTTCAATCAAAGAAGAATCTACGCGTGCTGCATTATAAAGAACAGCTTCTTTTTCTGGTACTTTTTCTGGATCTGCGCCATCTTTTGTGTACTGGAATACAAGAATATTTCTCCCATTTACAACAGGTGCTGAAACTTCGTTTTTCTGGAGAGCGAAAATTGTACGAAGAAGATTTTCGTTTCCGTCGGCACCAGCCATTCCGTCAGTGCTTGAATCAACTGTTTCCATGAATGATGTTCCCATATAGTTCAAAGGGAATGCCGGAAGATCAACAGACTTTACGCCGGCTTTTGCACAGGCGCTGTTGAATCCTCTGTTTTTTGCATCATCAGCAAAAGCTTTAGCTTTTTTTGTGAAGTATTCTTCTACAAGTGCAAAATGTTCTGAGTTGATGTAGTTACCGATTGTTTTGATAAGGTCCTTGTTTGTGAAATCAGGTTTTTCGGGATTTGAATCAGCCCTGAAAATGGAATACTGACCTTCAGTGCTGATAACGCCAGAGATTTCGCCCTGTTTAAGGTTGAATACGGCATTTTTGTCTGCATCGCTTGAAAGGGTCTTTGTGATAAGGTAATTATACTTGTTTGCGTATTTACCGTTGTTTCCGTATGTGTTTTCAGATTCTTTGATTGCATCTTCAAAGGTCATTTCCTTGTTGTTGATTTTGCTCAAAGTTTCTGATGCCTTGTCATAGCTTTGGAAAGTAAGCACTGAAAGATCATAGCGGATGAATTTTTCCAGGTTTTCTTTTCCGTAAGCAATTTTTTCGCTATCAGGATAATCTGCATAGCTGAATTTTGCCATTTTGAAAACACGCTTGTTGTTCTTTCCATTAAGGGAGTTGATGAACTGTGCTTCTGCATCAGAACCACGGGCGCTAAGAATATCCATCTGGTATCTTGCTGCATAAAGTCTTTCGTTTGTAAAGTCTCTTTTTTCCTGAACGAAGTCTGGTTCTGAATCAACTTTGTTGTTGTAAAGAGTTGCATTGTATTTTCCGGTGTTATCCTGGAAATCCGGGTCGGCTTTCAATGCTGTAAGAATTTCTGTGTTGGAAGGAACCCATCCGCTGTCTTTTACTGCTTTTTTTGATGCAGCATCGATAATCTGCTGGCGAAGTACTGTCTGATAGATTTCCTGTTCCAGTTGGCGAGAAACCATTCTTGAGAGAGCCTCTTCTTCATCCTTTGTGTTTTTTGAAAATCCATAGGAAAGGAGCTGCTGTTCAAGAGCATTCTTTCTTTCACTTATGGCTTTTTCATTATTTCTCTGGAAAGAATCCACTGCCTTAATGAAGGCTGAATTCTGACCATAAACGATTTCTTCTCCGAAAGCGTTCATTTTGGTAACGTTTTGCGAGCGGTCCTGCTGTCCAAAACCGGCTCCTGCAAAAACGAATACGAAAGCTGCAATCAACAGGATTAAAAGCGATCCGATTGTATAAAAACCTTTTTTCATCTGTGTTTTTCCTTTTTTTTGTTTATATAGAAAAGTATATCAATTTTAACACTGTACATTGTAGCTGTCAATGAAGAATGTTTTTGTTTTTAGAAAGAAGTGGCGTTTTTGTAAAAAAAATGCAATTTTTTTCAATTTTTTTTAATTTTCATATTGACCTTTTTTTGCGAAAAGTATAATATAAAAACATCAGCAACACGCGGGTGTAGCGAAGCTGGTTATCGCGCTGGCCTGTCACGCCGGAGATCACG
>JAEDGP010000065.1 GCA_016297405.1 Treponema sp. | reverse complement strand
ACTATACTTTGTTAAGTATTTATTTTAAAAGTATTTAAAATGCGTTTGCCCTGTGAAACTGGTAAGTGAGCAAAGTGAAGGGTGAGCGCCCAAAAGAGAACTAGTGTAAACTGCGGTAATTGAATGTATTTAGTGTTTGTGGTAAGATTTTTTTTTGGGTAGACACTAGTCCGCATTGTTTGTGGCGTTTTATCCAAAATCTTTTTTTCTATATTCCTGCGATGATTCTGCGGGAAAGGAAGTTTCCATGAACGTTGTTGTAATGGGTGCCCAGTGGGGCGATGAAGGTAAGGGAAAAATCGTTGATTACCTTGCACAGGATGCTAAGTATGTTTGCCGTTTTGCCGGTGGTGCTAATGCAGGTCACACAATTGTTGTAGATGGCAAAAAATACGCTTTGCATCAGGTTCCATCTGGAATCCTTTATCCTGATAAATCTGTAATCCTTGGTTCGGGCATGGTTATTGAGCCAGAAGCTTTGTTCAAAGAACTTAAGATGCTCAGCGAAAATGGTATTGAATGGGAAGGTCGCGTGTTTATTTCTGACCGTGCTCATCTTACTCTTCCAGGATACCGCCAGATGGATAAGGATCGTGATGCAGCCCGCAAACGTCCAATTGGTACAACTGGTCGTGGAATTGGAACAACTTATTCACAGAAGGCAGAACGTGACGGTATTCGTCTTGCAGACCTTGACTGGGATGAAAAATGGAATGATCTTGATAAAGCTGATCAGGATTTCTTGAATCAGTATAAGGAACAGCTTTTGAAGATGAGAATCGACATTGCAGCAAAAATGTGGGAAATCCGTAAGGAAAACGTGCTTTTTGAAGGCGCTCAGGGTGCAATGCTTGATATTGATTCTGGAACATACCCTTATGTTTCTTCTGGTGCCTCAGGAAGTTATGGTGCTTCTTCTGGTTCTGGAATTGGTCCTCGTGCTTTGGATAAGGTTTACGGTGTTTTCAAGGCTTATCAGACTCGTGTAGGAAACGGTCCGATGCCAACTGAATTCAATGAAACTTCTGAAGGTGAACTTTGTGATTACGTTCGCAAGACAGGTAATGAATTTGGTGTAACAACTGGTCGTGCACGCCGCTGTGGATATCTTGATCTTGTTGCCTTGCGCTATGCCTGTCATGTTAATTCCATTGATTCTTTGGTTTTGACTCACCTTGATGTTTATGATGAAATGGATGAAATCGAAGCTTGTGTAGCTTATGACATCGACGGAAAGCTTGTAACAGACTTTCCAACATCTATTCCTGCTTTGAATAAGGTAAAACCTGTTCTTCAGAAGTTCAAGGGTTGGAAATCATCAATTAAAGAGCTTAAAAATTATAAGCAGCTTCCAAAAGAAGCAAAAGAATATGTTGACTTCATCGAAGACTTCACAGATACAAAAGTTGGTATCGTTTCTGTAGGTCCAGATAGAAACCAGACATTCAATCGCGAAAAGATCTGGAAATAGTCAGCCAGGATCTGAAAAAGGCTGTCCAATGGGAAAGGTGTGCTTTTTACGCCTGAATTGCTGGACAGCTTTTTTTTGCCCTCAACGCTTTTTAGAAACATCCTGTTTCTATACTATATTTTGAGTACAATGTTTTGCAATCTGCAGCCATTGCCAAAGAAATGGTTTTATTCGTTATAGATTATCAATTCCGGATGGTACTCAAAATGCCGGGATGAACAGTCGGAGTCCTTCCGCCTGTTCATCTGGCGCCAATCGTCTTGCAGCCAATTGGCGCAACGCTTTTTAGAAACATCCTGTTTCTAACTATATTTTGAGTACAATGTTTTGCAATCTGCAGCCATTGCCAAAGAAATGGTTTTATTCGTTATAGATTATCAATTCCGGATGGTACTCAAAATGCATGTTGTCCCAGACGATCCAGAGTCCGCCCCAAATAAAACCTTCTTCGCGGAAAATATCAATAACACGTTGTGGAGGCGACCATCGCTTTTTTAGCGGTGTTTTCCACCAGTTTTCACCGTCAATCTGTTTTTGCCATCCCCAGTAAATGATCCTCTGATAATAGCCACGAGGCAAAATATCTATGGCAAGCCCGATTGAATGGTAGGATCTTGCTTCTCTGTCCCGTACCGTGCGCCAGTTAAATCCATCAGTTCTGTTCAGACTTTTTAGGAAACTTGTTATTTCCTCATCTTTTGGAAGAGCTTCAATTCTGGAAGTAACTTTTTTCAGAGGCTCCTTCAAATATTCGTGAACATTTACGGACCAGCCGTCAAATATATTCACTTTTGTAATGTGGCTTTCTGTAAGAATCTGGTCACCTACATTAAAAACTGCATCATGAAAGAAAGGCGGATCTACAGGTCCGTTTTTGCGGTTTTCTTTGCTTGTGAAAAGCTTTATCTGCTTGATTTGCTCTTCGCTAAATTGTTCTGGGTCAGGCACTTCCTTTGGCATTTTATATAAAAGAGGTCGAAAACTGTCTTTTAACGAAATTTTATCTTTTGGAAGCATGCGGCTGTCGCACCAGTAAAGCTCAACGGTAAATTTTGATCCGTCATTTTTGGGAATCAAAAGTGAAATGAGATAGTCGTTTTGTTCTTCATCCCATGTGGATTCAAACTGGATCTGGGGATAACCTTTTTCAAAGCAATAAAGGTACTCTGGCTTTGAAGGCTTTTTGTTAAGGTTCTGCTCATTTTTTTTGGTGGCAAAAATATCGTCAAACCTTCCCATTGCAAAAACAGGCAGCAGACAGCACAATGAGGACAATGCAAACAGAAATTGTTTTGCGCATCTAGATGAAAGGGTAAAAAAATTACGAATCAACATATATTTTAGCAGAAGATTTTCTTTATACCTTTCATGAATTTGTTTCCACGATCAAATTCGTTGGCAAACATTCCAAAACTTGTCGCGCCTGGGCTGAAAACAGCAACATTGTCCTTTGATTCATCCATGTCAAAATCCGCTTTCACAGCCGCAAGCATCTTTTCAAGGCTTATAAAAGGACCTTTGAATTCAACTTTTGCTTCTTTCAAAGCAGGCAGGATTTTTTGTGTGGCAGTGCCATCCAGAAGATACAGCTTCTTTACCTGAATGTGACCGCTGACTTTACCTGTAAAGCTTTCAATCATTGGAGAAAGTTCCAGTCCCTTGTCGGTGCCACCTGTCATCAGGTAAACGCTTTTGCCAAAGCTTTGGCTTGCGGCAACGGCTGCTTCTGGAACGGTTGCGCAGGAATCGTTGTAAAATCGGATTGTTCCCCCGATTTTGTTTGTGTAAGAGTGGAAGAATTGCAACCGATGATCGATTCCAGGCCATTTTGCAAGAATCGACTTGCAGTCTTCTGGTTTTACGCCCATTAAAAGCATTACAAGTGCTGCATTCAACACATTTATTCTCATGTGGCTTCCAGGAACGGAAAGCTCTTCAAGAACGGAAACAGGTTCGCTCATTCCAGGAAGAAGCGCTTTTCCTTCGAATTTTCCGTTTTCATCAAAAGTCTGCCAGACTCCATAGTTTCCGTTTTTAAGGGGGGCTGATCCATAGCGCAGCACTTTTGCGTTGGATTCGGTTGCAAAAAAATCGCCCCAGGTACCACCGTCTTTTGGACCAGTTCCAATTTCATCACCTTCATTATCGAAGATGGAATAGCAATCCTCTGTCTGATCCTTGTAGATAAGTCTTTTGTCCTCTACATAATCTTCCATATTGCCGTACCAGTTCTGGTGGTCCGGAACGATTTTCGTAATCAAACTGATTTTTGGTTTTAGGACTTTGCGTCCTCTAAGATCTGAAAGCTGCCACGAAGAAAGCTCCAGCACCACAGGAGTTTTTTCGCTTGTCTGGTCCAAAAAAGTGAGTGGGCTTACAGTGATGTTTCCTCCAAGAAAAGTTTTGAAGCCGGCCTGTGACAATCCATAATATATAGCGCTTACAGTTGAGGATTTTCCTTTACTTCCGGTAATCGCGATGATTGGAGCTTTTGTAAAATGAAGGAAAATGCTGATGTCGCTTTCAATGTGTTTTGCGCATGCCAGATATTTGTTTCCCTGAATCTTTACTCCTGGATTTTTGATCACACAGTCGGCATTTTCAAAATCCTCAATGCGATGTTCGCCTAAAACATATTTGAGTCTGCTTAAATCCAGGTTCTTATCAGAAGAAAGTCTTTCCATAGTTGGTTTTAGCTGTTCTTCTGTTTTCATGTCTGTAACAGTTACGAAGGCACCGTGTAAAAGAAAAAAACGGACGCAAGCTTCTCCGCCTCCATTCAAACCAAGCCCCATGACAGTAACTTTTTTGTCCTGAATGTCAGAAAGTTTATGGAAAGTACAACCTTCCGGATATGTCCAAAAATCCATTTTTTTACCTCTTTTCTGCGATGCCGTCTTTTTATAAAACTACTGTTCGCTAGAACAAATCCTTCATGCCATAAAGCTTGCCTTTTGAAAGGCGGCCTGATTTGATGGCATCAGAAAGCTTTTCCAAAGCGTGAACAGCACCCATGGCAAAACCTTCGCGGCTTCTTGCGGTGTGCGTAATTTCTATGGTATCAGCTTTGCTGTCAAAGAAAACCGTGTGTGTGCCAGGAATGGAACCACAGCGTGTAGAAGAAACGTGAAGCTGATTTGCCTTTGGACGTTCATGGAATGCGTCGGTTACAATTTCATCCTTTTTCTTTGTATTTTCAAGGATTGTCTGCGCAAGTGTAATTGCAGTTCCTGAAGGACTGTCTGCTTTCTGATTATGATGAGCTTCCCATGTGGCGATGTCGTATTCTGGCCACTGTTCCATGATCTTTACTGCTTCGGCAACAATTTTGTACAGCATGTTTACGCCGATGGAAAAGTTAGAGGAAGTCATGATAATTCCATTGCAGTCTTCAGCCATTTTTTCTACTTCAGTCATTTTGTCGTTCCAGCCGGTAGTTCCAACAACGATTGGAAGTCCCAGAGGAAGCAAAGCTTTGATGTTTCCCATTACTGCAGTTGGATGGCTGAATTCAATGATTCCGTCAGCGCCGCTTTCAACTACTGCTTTTGCTACAGCCACAGTGTCGCCGCTTGTAACTTTTACAGATGCATCGTTAGCAATAACATCGATGGTAGCCACCACATCGTGGCCCAAAGATTTTGCACATTCTTCAATCATGTGCCCCATTTTTCCGTATCCAACTAAAGCGATTTTCATTTTTACCTCTGCAAAATAAACAGGACTTCAAGTGCCTGCCTTTATGGCATTATTTATCATGTCCTGCTTTATGTTTTATATTCTTGATTAATTAGCCGAAATATGCCTTGTGCAAAATCTTTACAGTATCATCGCACTGGTCTTCGTCAACAAGGACAGAGATGTTTACCTTTGAGGCTCCCTGACTTATCATCTGAACGTTGATACCTTCTTCTGCAAGAGCTGCAAAACCGCTTGCAAGAATAGCAGAAGAATGAGCAACATCACAGATTACTGTAACGATTGCTTTTCCAGTGCGCAGCTTTACGTCTGCAACAGTCTTAAGATCTTCTACAAGGGCAGAAAGGTCTTTCTTTGTGTTTACAGTACAAGAAACAGAAACTTCCGAAGTAGAAATTACATCGATAGAAACGCTGTGCTTAAGGAACTGGTTGAAGATGTGTGCAAGAAATCCTGCGGCTCCAAGCATTCTTGAAGAAACAATATCAAAAAGCTGAACGTGCTTTACTGAAGTGATTGCACAAACTGGAGGAACCTTGCCTGTATGGTTTTCAACGATGAGAGTTCCCTTGCTTTCGATGTTGTAAGAATTTTTTACGCGCACAGGAGTTCCGCTTTTTCTTACAGGAACCATTGAACGAGGGTGCAGAACCTGGGATCCAAACATAGCAAGTTCCTGAGCTTCTTCGTAAGTTACTTCAGGAACCGGTTTTGCTTCCTTAACAACGCGAGGATCAGTTGTAAGAATGCCGTCAACATCTTTCCATGTCTGAACTTCTTCAGCTTTCATGGCAGCGCCAATCATTGTAGCTGTAAGGTCTGAACCGCCGCGACCAAGGGTTGTGATAGTGTCTTTTTTGTCTTTTGCAATGAATCCGGTAACGATAGGAATTTCGTTGTCTTTTCCGTCCTTATATCCAGTCAGGAACTTTGGAATGTTTTCCCAGGTTTCATCCAGAAGTTCTGCGCTCATGTAGTTTGAATCTGAAACAAAACCAATGTCCCATGCATCATAGAAAGTGGCAGGAATGCCTTCGCTTTTAAGATATGCAGCCATCATGCGAACCGACATGCGTTCTCCAAAAGAAACAAGATAATCTCTTGAACGTTTGGAAATTTCTTTCAGCATGGAAATACCAGTAAGCAGAGTTTTAAGCTCGCTCAGAAGCGCTTCTATAGTATCGATGTTGATACCAAGCTCTTTTGCTGTATCTTCATGAAGCTTTGCAACTTTTGCAACGTCAACTTTACCAGTTACTGCAAGGTCTGCAGCTTCAAGAAGGTGATCTGTTGTATCGCCCATGGCACTAAGTACAACAACCGGTCTTTTTTCTTTATATGCCTTTATGATTGAGGCAACATGCTTGATTCTTTCTGCGTTGGCAACTGAAGAGCCGCCGAATTTCATTACTATCATATATATAGAATACTGTTTTGCGCATTGTTAGGCAAATGCTTTATTCGGGCGGTCCGGCAACTCCTTCGGATTTGCCGTCGGGCTTTCCGTTCCAATTCGGCTTTGCCTCATTTCCCCTTCAATCCCTACCGCGTTTTTAACGGTTCTCTGATACAAGTCTGGTGTTGCATTTCAAAATAGTTCCGAAAGACTTTGAAAATCTTTATTGTAAAGACTATTTAATATCACTAAAATATAAGTTATGACAAAAACTCTTTCACAGCTGCTTTCTTCATTTGAAAACCAGACGGTTGCAGCAGACGGTAAAACTTCGGTAGCTATTGATGATGTTAGCTATCTTTCAATTTCTTCCCTTGTTTTTGATTCAAGAGAAGTTTCAAAAGATTCCCTTTATTTTGCTCTTCCTGGAACACACATAAACGGAAATGAATTCATCCCTCAGGCAATTGAAAAAGGGGCTAGTGCAATCGTTTTTCAGGGGGAATTTTCAAAAGAACTTTCACTTAAAATTGCGAAAGCTGTGGCAAAGCGCCATTTGGAAGATGCTATTGCAGGTGAAAAAATAAAAGAAGGAATCAAAGTCGCTTTCATAAAAGTTGTTGACGCCCGTTTTTCAATGGCACCATTGAGCGACTGTTTTTATGATTATCCTTCAAAGCATCTGGCTGTTATTGGCGTTACAGGAACAGAAGGCAAAAGTTCTACCGTTTCCTTCATCTGGCAGCTTCTTCGTTTATGCGGCAAAAAAGCTGGTTTCATTTCCACTGTTGAATATTCCTTTGGTGGAGAAGCCCTGGCAAATCCTCAGCATCAGACCACTCCGGAAGCGCCAATTATCAATCATCATTTATACGAAATGATCCAGAATGGCTGCGAATATGCTGTTGTGGAATCAAGTTCTCATGGCCTTTCAAAAAAGACTAATCGCCTTGGAAGCATTCTTTTTGACTGTGGCGTTTTTATGAACGTTACACTTGAACATCTTGAATTCCATAAGAATTTTGAAACTTATCGTGATGATAAAGCAAATCTTTTCCGCGCTTTGGATGAGCATGATCATATAAAGAATATTGGGGGAAAGGAACGGAAAATCAACAGCGTCGGAATCGTTAATCTTGAAGATCCAAGCTTTGCCTATTTTATGGCTTGTACAAAAAAGCCTGTCATTGGTTACACCACATTCGGTATGGCTGGCAAAGCAGCTGGGGAAAAGGGTAGTGACGCAATTGCTCTTCCAAAAATTCCTGACCACATGCGCTATCTGAAAGCTACAAATATCGCAGCCGCAAGATTCGGCCTTGATTTTTCCCTTGAAACAGATGGGTTGAGTGCTGCCGTTTCAGAATATGATGATCCTGTTCTGCCAAGACAAAAGAAACATCTTAAGGTAATGGCAAAACTTCCAGGTGCATTTAATGCCTACAATATCATGGCCAGTATCATTGCGGTATCAAGCGTAACGGGCATGAGTTTTGAGGAAGTTTCAGCAAAGGTTTCTGAGCTGGTTCCAGTAAAAGGACGAATGACTGTCATTGAGCAGAACCAGCCTTTTGAGCTTATTGTTGATTATGCCCATACACCATCCAGTTTTGAAACGATTTTTCCCCCTGTCAGAAAGCGCTGTGCTGGTCGCATTTTTGCGGTTTTTGGAAGTGGTGGAGAACGGGATCTTACAAAAAGACCGTTGCAGGGTGCCATCGCAGCAAGATTCTGCGATTTTGTGGTTTTGGCAGATGAAGATCCACGAGGAGAAGATCCGGTTGAGCTTCTCAAAATGATTGGTGAGGGTGCGCAAAAAGAAGGAATGAAAGAAGGGGAAAACCTTTTCATAATTCATGACAGAAAAGAAGCCATCCGCTTTGTTTTGTCAAAAGCTCAGAAAGGGGACATTGTTTTGCTTCTGGGAAAAAGCCATGAAAACAGCATTATCTATAAGGATTTTGTAATGCCTTATGATGAAATCGCTGAAGCAAAACTTGCTCTGGCTGAACTTGGATATAAATAACGTTCATAAACATATATAGAGGGGAAATATGACTGTAGCAATTATTTATGGCGGTCGTTCCGGCGAGCATGAAGTTTCGCTTGTTTCTGCTGCATCTGTTGCACGAGGAATTAAGAAAAGCAACAAAGTTTTGCTTATTGGAATTACACCAAAGGGGAACTGGTATCTTCAGTCCGAAAAAGAATACGAGCGGATTTGTGCCGATGAAAAGGCTGTGTTAAAAATAGAAGAAAATGAAGAAAATCGTGTTTTTGTGGCACCTGCTGGTGGCAAAAATGCTTTTGTTACAAAAAATCAGGTTTTGTCGGTGGATGTTGTTTTTCCAGTTCTTCATGGAACTTATGGGGAAGACGGCACAATACAAGGACTTTTGGATATGGCTGACGTACCTTATGTTGGCTGCACCACAATGGCAAGTTCCCTTACAATGGACAAGGAAAAAACAAAGCAGGTGCTTGAAGCACAGGGAATCAATGTGGTTCCTTATGTTTGCATGAAAAGAAGCGATTTGCTTGATTCTTCAAGATATGACGAACTTGTTCAGAAAGCTGTTGATACAATGGGATTTCCTTTGTTTGTAAAACCATGTTGTGCCGGAAGTTCAAATGGTGCTTCAAAAGCTGAAAATAAAAAAGAATTGAGTTTTGCGCTTATGGAAGCTTTTTCCTGGGATGACAAGGTTCTTATTGAAAAGGCAATCAATGCAAGAGAAATCGAATGCAGCGTAACAGGTAACTCTGTGACTGCACCTGGAGAAAGCGAAATTGAGACGGTTCGCGCATATATTCCTGGTGAAATTGTTCCGACTCATGAATTTTATGATTATGATGCGAAATATAATGATCCTGATGGAGCAGGTCTTTGCATTCCTGCTAATCTTTCTATCGATATGATAGAAACAGTTCGTTCCACTGCCGTAAAAGCTTATAAAGCATTGGATGCAAGTGGTCTTTCGCGAGTTGATTTCTTTGTTGATAAAGCATCTGGAGAACTCTTTTTTAATGAAATCAATACTATGCCAGGTTTTACTTCAATAAGTATGTTTCCGAAAATGTGCATAAAGGCAGGGTTGACTTTCAATCAGCTTACAGATCTTTTACTTGATGAAGCAATCAAGTTGCATGAAGCAAAGTCAAAACTGACTACAAGCAGAAAATAATATCGACAAAAGGGGAAGACAAAATCTTAGTTTGAGTCAAAAATCCGGGGCGTTGTTCACAGCTTTGTTTTTAAGACTTCTGGTTTTGTCTTTCTTTTTTATTCCATTAGAATAACATCATGGAGATGGCTGCCAAAGCCATCAGAATCTGGCCGGCAAAAAACAAAATGTCTTTTATAAGCTTGATTCCTTCAAAATTCTTTTCCGAAAAATCTATCATCAGAAAATAGTCTCCGCCAAGCATTGCAATGGAACCTGCAAAAAACAGTACGGAGTATATGCTTGTGTTTCCTGCTAAGGTAACCAAAGTTTCGTAATTTACCAGGCAGGATGCAGCCATGTTGATTATAAAAAGTATTGCAATGAAAAATTTCGCAGGGTAAATCTTGAGTATGAAAAGAAAGGCCGTAAGCAGAATATAAAAAATAATCATGCAGACTGTAAATGCTCTCATTCTTGGGTACAGCTGCAAAGATCTGTACAGAAGGATGTGCCAGAAAATTTTTTGTACGCACAGCATGACTATTGTAATTGTTCGGAAAATTAAGCTATATCTTACGGATTTTAGATAATCAAACAGAATTATGGCTATAAGCCCAAAAGAAACAGCGGGAACAGCATTTCTCATAATGTTTCTGGCATCTGGAAGATATGGGGTGAGTATTATTATGAGAATTGCCAATAAAGGTGGCAGAATGAAGGGTTTTGCAATTTTTTCCATAAGTGGAAGTCTGTTCGAAAGACCTGCGATTGAAAGTACGTAGCCTGCAACGGAAATGCAAGCTAATACCAAAAGAATTATCTGAATGATTGTCATGTTGTGTATCCAAAAAAGATTAATATAGAAGATTATATCACGAATGGCGGTCATTTGAAAACTGGTGGAATGTTCGTGCAGAAAACAAGTCTTGGTTTAG
>JAEDGP010000064.1 GCA_016297405.1 Treponema sp. | reverse complement strand
ATTCGAACCTGTGGAATACCGGCACCAAAAGCCGGGGGCTTACCGCTTGCCGACGTCCCAATTTTTATCAGAAGAAACCCTAGTCGTCGGAACCAGAAGTTTCAAAATGACCCGCGTTATATTCATCTAGAATCTTGTTCTGAAGTTCATTTCTGAAATCAGGACTAATTGGATGAGCAACATCTTTATATTCGCCATTAGCAGTTTTTCTGCTTGGCATGGCAATAAAAAGCCCATTCTGACCTTCAATTACCTTCACATTATGAACGACAAAACAGTCATCAAACGTTACAGTTACATAAGCACGAAGCTTGCCTTCATTTTCTACCTTTCGAATACGCAATTCAGTAATTTGCATAAACTTTCCTCCGTTAAGGCTATTATCGGAACTATTGTGCAATCACACAATAATATTTCCCCTTCACCAACCCCATGGCATTTTCAGCACTTTCCCGTGTACTAAAAACACCGAACACAGTCGAACCAGAACCTGACATATCAGCAAAGGAAGCACCCGCTTCATTCACAAGCTTCAAAGCTTGGGCAATCGACTTATATTTTTCCATCAAAACAGCTGTGAAACTGTTTTTGAAGTTCCATTGTTGCGGAGGAAGAGCATAAATTTTCCTAAGTCTTTCAAAAGAAGGAAAAGAAAGCTTTTCCAATTCAGAGTATTGCTGATCGACCAAGGAATAAGCTTCCTTAGTTGAACTATTTACTCCAGGAAGAATCATAAGATAATACAGATCGCTCCGAAAGTCAATATTCTGAACAATTTCTCCTCTACCACTGACCAAGGCAGCACCTCTTCCATTCTCATCAAGAGAGAAGAAAAAGAAAACATCACTACCCACCAGTGCTGCAATATCATTGCATTGCGAAACTGAAAGTTTTACACCTGCAAGCTTTTCCAAACCTCGAACAAGAGCAGCAGCATCAGAAGATCCACCTCCAAGTCCACCACCTGCAGGAATATGCTTTTCAACATGAACGCTCACAGAAGGCATTTGTATTCCCGTTACAGATTCAAACGCCTTGTACGCACGCACCAGAGTATTATCCAAAGGCAATTCCATTGCATCACAAGAACAAAGACATTGCCCTTTTCCCAAAACCGGACGGATATACAGCACATCCTGCAATGAGACAGCCTGAAAAATGCTTTCAATCCCATGAAAACCATCATCACGAGGAGGCAAGACCTTCAGGTTCAAATTGATTTTGGCGGGAGCTACAACTCTAATGTCAAGCGCCATATACATTTAATTATAACAAATATTATTGTTAAGTCAAACGAGAATTAAAACTAAAAATCAAATTGAAAATCCTATTTTTTTTGATTTTTCCATGTTGACCTAAACAGAACTGTATTTTATATTTCAATAGCGAGTTTCTTCAGCAAACAAACTATATTCCAGGAGTTATTATGCTTTTCGATGAAAGTTATTTGGGCCCTTTTACCTTTGATGACGAATATGACGAAGATTTTGATGATGATGTATCAGATGAATCTTTGGATGAATATGACGAGGACTTCGAAAACTACGAAGAAGCTTTCAACGATGATTATGACGTTGACGAGCCTTACGATGATGTAGAACCAGAAGATGGCTACAGAAATGCATTTGCCAATGACGGAGAAGAACTCATCGACGACGAAGAGGATTTCTTCGACGAGGATGAGTAGTACCTGTAAAAGTTATTCAGCAGTATGGAAATCTATATGATTTCCTGCGTGCCATAACTTTTCAAGATCATAAAAACCTCGGGCGGTTTCAGACATAAGATGAATCACAATTGGTCCAAGATCAATTAGATTCCAGTCGTCTCCGTCCGGGGATTTTTTATTTGTCACATGCACCTGAAGATCATTTTCCTTAATATATTCCTTCACTTGCTTATACAAACCCTGCCAATGAGCAGAACTAGTTACCGTAACAATCACAAAGTAATCTGTCCAGCTGTTAAGTTTTGAAACGTCGATAAGGACTACATTTCTACCTTTTCCATCTTCCATCAAATTTGCAATTTCTTTTGCTTTTGTTTCAATCGATTTCATTTTTTGCCTCCACCACAAAACAAACTAACGAACAAAACGCCCGTCAAAATCGTCTCCAAGAATGATTGTAAAGTCTACATTTGCTTCCGATTCGCTTCGGTCTTCATCGGTAACAATTTCTTCCTCTACAATATTTGAACACTTTATATAATCTCCAACGATTTTTGCCACATCTGGATCGCCAATGTGATCAATAATTGTTGTTTTTTCATACAATTTATTATCTGGAGTATTCGCATATCCATGAACATCATAACTTGCATTTTTATAACGTTCAGCTGTCTTTTTTGCAAGACCGTTTCTTTCCGTACCGTTAAGTATTTCCAATACATAAAATCGGCTCGCAGCTGATGCCCCTGTAGAAAGAAGCATTACAGTAGACTGCTTTACAGAATTTTTGATTTCATCGCCATTTCGCTCAGGAAAAAGCAGCAGCCTGCCATCCACATTTCTTTCGTTTCCTGTAATGGTCTGCTTAACAAGGGAATCGGAATCAACGCTGGAAATCAAATCAAGAAAATCAAGCTTATCCTCTTCGGAAAGATTCATCTGAAGAAGTGATGCATACCTTTTGCTATTTTCTTGAGAACTGAAAACAAGGCCTTTCTTTTCATGCAAAGCTGTAAAGAAAGCAACAGCCACATTCAACAGGCGATCATTTACATCAGAATTTTCATCTTCTTCCAACCTGTAATCAAGATACACAGAAACCTTATCGCCATCCAGAACTACAGATCCGCCAGGTAAAAGCCACCGTTCTCCAGTTTCAGAAGTCTCATCCACTGGAATCGGAAGGAACAGTCTTAATCCCCCAAGCATATCTGCCATTTTTTCAAAATCGCTTTTGTGGCAAACGGCATAAAACGGAATTTGAACATCAAGAAGCTTTTCTATTTCTGAGACATACGCATCGATTCCCTTTTCCTTATAGACAGAAGAAATTCCATCAACACGTCCTAATACCTCGTAGATAGCACCAGTATTTCCAGGAATGGAAACAACAGCACCACGACAGGAAACAGGATAATAAATCAAAAGATTCGTGAAGATTACATTTCCTTCATCGTCATCAACAACAAAAACAGTTCTCATGACCTGATCAGCTTCAATTCGCTCAGACAAACCTTTAGGCGCAAGATACTGTCGCAAAATCACTACAAGAACGACAATAATGAGAACAATCAACAACAGAAAAAGCAAACCTTTCTGCTCATCTCTAAAATGAAATTTCTTCATCTAACAACCACCCTGAATCAAAGAGATTCAAAAAGCTCCAGCGAAATTGGAGCCGGAGATTTTCCTTTTGACTTTAAATATGAAAAACTTTCAGAAAGCACTGCTTTCAAAGATTCATTTAAGCTCATTGAAAAAAGTTCTTCCAGATAGCTTTCAGTCACATGATCACGGCCAGGCTCAACCTTATCAGCGATAAAAAGGATTTTAGCAAGCTCACACATGCCAGGCTTACCGAAAGTATGGTTTGCAACCGCTTCTATCAGATCCTTATCCGTCACCTTAAATTTTTTTGCCAAAAGTACTGCCCCAGCCTTTCCATGAAGCAACGCAGGCTTGCTTTTTTCTATATCCGTAACTGGCTCACAACCTGCCTCACAAAGCGCAAGCATCTTCTGATCATTCATTGACTTGCAAATATCATGGGCAATTCCAGCAAGATAGCCCATCTTAGGATCCAGTCCATAAATTCTGCACATTCTTTGAGCTGTAAGCGCAGTGCGCACAGAATGTGCATATCTGCTTTCTGACACGTGAGCTTTAGCATAAGAATCGATTTTGGCAACCAGTTTAGAAATTTCCTGCCTGGTCATTTTGAATCCATACAATTTTTTTTCAACAATATAGCTAAAAACTTCCCTGGGAACAAGATAACGAAAAGCCTTTCCACTATGAATTCTGCTGCGCACTTCTGTTGAAGATACTGGAAAAACAGGATTTTCAAGAAAAGTATGCTTATAGGGAAAATTCTTCAGATATGAATCATCACTATAATCTTTTTCGTAATCACCATATGTTTTATTCCCAAAACCTTCAGTATCAATGCCATTGTTATCTGGATGTCGCCTTGCAATCAAAAAATCTGCATAAGAAGCAACTTTTTCTGGTTCATGCCATTTATAAAACTGGCTTGCTACTTCTTCCCCCATAATAAAGCAAAGCTTTTGTCCATCAAGCTCCTTTCTGTACTTTGTTGAAAGAAATTCAAGGGTATCACTGGTATAAGAAATGCCTTTACGCACAATTTCACAATCTTCAGCTTCAAAATGGTAGTTTCCGTCCTTTTTTGCACCATCACAAAAGGCTTTTACCATTTCAAAGCGCTGAACATCACTCACGCTCTTATTCATAATTTTGTGCGGAGGTATAAAAGCAGGAACAAAAAGCACCTTATCAAATCCCAGATCACAGACCACGCTATCTGCCAGCATAGCATGACCTATATGCAAAGGATTAAAACTTCCGCCCAACACAGCTATTTTCAATTTTCGCTTCCCGGATACTGAACTTCCATATCCTCATCAACAGAACGAGTCTTTAAAAAATCGCAATCCCCTCCGGCATTGGAAATAGCTTCTGATGCGCTTTTTACTCCTTCCAGTTTGTTCACAAGTTCAGTAATAGCTTTTCTTGCATTATTCATGCCAAGATTATCCTGTACGGAAATGGCTATTACCGCTGTATCCTTATCGTTTTTCTTTATATTTTCCATTACCTCAGCGGCATTCTGCGCGGCACCTTCCACATCAATCTTATTGCAAAGAACGATACGAGGCTTTTCCATAAGCTGTGGTGAATAATTTTCAAGTTCATTGCACAAAGTATCATAGGCAGTAAGATAATTCGTGTCAGAACAATCAATCATAAAAAGAAGGCAGGCCGTGCGCGAAATGTGCTTTAAAAAATCAAAACCAAGACCAGCTCCTTCACTTGCGCCTTCAATAATACCTGGAATATCAGCAATAATAATGTCCTGCTCATCATCAACTCGCAAAACACCAAGATTCGGAATTTTTGTAGTAAACGGATAGGGAGCGATTTTTGGACGTGCATTTGTAAAAGCCGTAAGCAACGAAGATTTTCCTGCATTCGGAAAACCAACAAGACCAACATCTGCCATGATGCTAAGCTCTAGCTTAAGCTTCATTACTTCACCAGGTTTCCCTGCATGAGCATAACGTGGCGCCTGATTTGTAGAAGACTTAAAGTGAACGTTTCCCCATCCTCCTTTACCGCCTTCAAGCAATACAAACTGATCTTTTTCAGATTCATTTGTAAAATCGTGAATCAACTCGCCTGTTTCATAATTACGGATGGTTGTTCCAGGAGGAACTGGAATCACGATATCTTCTCCATCCTTACCAAATCTATTCCATCCCTGACCATCACCACCGTTTTTTGCCTTGAAAATTCTATGATGGCGAAGTCTGGACAAAGTTCTCATGTTACGCTTAATACAAAAAATCACATCTCCGCCCTTTCCACCGTCTCCACCATTAGGGCCTCCATGAGGAATGTATTTTTCGCGGCGGAAAGCAATACAACCATTTCCACCCTTTCCAGAATGAACTTCAATTACTGCTTCATCTGCAAATGAAATCATCTAAACACCTTTAACCAGCAATTACCAATGCAACCACAAGAGATTGCATCCAAAACACAACTATATAAAAAAAATACCCGGCACAGATTAAACCGAACCGGGTAGTATACATATATCGGCGAAAAGCCCGATTATGCGTTTACAGGTGTAACAGAAATAAACTTTCTGTTCATGCGTTCGTGATAAACAACTGTGCCATCAACTGTAGCAAAAAGGCTGTCATCACCAGCTTTCATTACGTTATCGCCAGGATAGAATTTTGTTCCACGCTGTCTAACAATGATTGAACCTGCTGTTACGCTTTCTCCACTGTATTTTTTTACTCCCAGATTTTTTGGGTTAGAATCGCGACCATTCTTTGCGCCGCTACCACCACGAGTTCTTCCCATGATATTCTCCTATCAAACTGTTTTATAACGAAGTTCAACAAAGTCTGGATATTCCTGAACAACGGACAAAATACCAGTTTCAAGAAACTTTCCAGCATACTTCAATCCAAGCTCCAATTCAGGATTGGACTGTGTAACCTTTATTGAAAAAAACAGATAACCACGTTCATGCATATCTGTTTCAATTTCAATGCCATCAGTATTCTCCAGAATCCGCAGGACAGTTCTAAGCAAAACCGTAACCGCACTACAGACTATATCAGAACCTTTGGTAGCATATCCGGCATGCCCTTCAGCCTTGCAGCTGGAAAGCAGACCATTTTTGCTGCGCTCCAAAAGCACAGAAATCATTATGCAATAACGATGTCTTCAACGCGAACGTTTGTATAGTTCTGTCTGTGACCAATTACACGATGATAATCTTTCTTTGACTTATACTTAAGAACGATCACTTTCTTGTCGCGGAATGAATCTTCTACAACAATCTTAACTTTTGCACCTTTTACATATGGTGTGCCAACAGAAACCTTGTCTCCGTCACTTACCAACAAAACAGAATCAACTTCAATAGCTGCACCTTTTTCTGCATCGATCTTATCAACAGTAAGGATAGCGCCTTTTTCTGCTTTGTACTGTTTGCCCTTATATTCAACAAGTGCGTACATAAAAATACCTCTAAAGAATTAATCTTATAAATCAGCTGTAGTATTTAACGGGACATACCACACCTTAATTACAATGTAGAATGAATAATATCAGAAAACAAGGAACAATGTCAATAAACAAAAAAAAGCTGTCTGTTTTCAAAAGCACAAGTCGATAAAAACAGACAGCTTTTTTTTTGAACAAACTAGAACTTGAATGTACCAGTTGTGATTGTTCCGCCATTACTGAAGATATCAAAATTGACAGAAGATTCAATTTTTGCGACTTCTTCATAAAATTCTTTGATATTTGATACTTTTTTGCCATTTACGGCAGTAATTACATCTCCTGCCTGAAGTCTCAGCGATGCAGCAGGGGATTTTTCCATAACAGACACAATTACCACACCTTCAGTTTTATCCCCAATTTCAAACTGCTTTTTGACTTCTTCTGAAATAGGGCATGCAAAGAAACCTGGCCAAAGTTTGCCGTTATCAGAAGAAACTTTTTCATCCCGTTCCTCAACCTTTACAGAAAGGGACTGTTTTTTTCCGTTCCTCATAATTTCAAATGGAACGGTTTTTCCTGCCTCCAGTCGGCCAACTTCCCTTTGAACCTGTTCTACACTTTCAACCTTTACGCCATTAACGCTTGTAATGAAATCTCCGGCCTTAATTCCACCTCGTGAAGCTGGGGAATTCATAAAAAGCTGAGAGACAAGCGCTCCATTTGAATCACCAATCCCTAAAGCCTCCTTATATTCTTTGTCCACTTCGGTAAGAGCCACGCCAAGCCAACCATATACAATTTTTCCTTTTGTAATGAAAGAATCGATGGAGTTCTTTATGTTGTTAATTGGAATAGAAAAGCCAAGTCCCTGAGAACCGCCTGATTGAGAAACAATCCAGGTATTTATTCCAATTACTTCTCCATAAATATTCAGCAATGGGCCACCAGAATTTCCTTGATTTATGGCAGCATCGGTCTGGATAAAGTCATTTATATTGCCGATTCCAGTTCCGCTTCTACCTTTTGCGCTGACAATTCCCTGAGTCACCGACTGTCTGTATCCAAGAGGTGCTCCCATAGCAAGACAAATATCTCCTGTCTGCACTGCATCAGAATCGCCAAGGGCAGCAAGCTTTATGGTATTATCTTTTGACTCAAAAGAAACAAGGGCAATATCCATTCGTGCATCAGCTCCAACAAGCTTACCTTCAAATTCTCGTCCATCATTAAGCTTTATGGAAATCTTTGTAGCAGAACCTGCAACGTGATTATTTGTCAATACATAATAAACGTCTCCGGCCTTTCTGACGATTACACCAGAACCAAGCCCTTTTGATTCATATTCCCTTTTCTTACCATTTTTATTTCCAGAATCAGAGTCCCCAAATCCAGGAATACCAAAATACCGTCTGAATTCTTCAAATGGATCAGACTGGGTAATGGTTTTAGTTTCAACCACATCAACTTCGACAACAGCCGGCAAAACACCTGCACTTATTGCTCTAAATGAGTTTTGAAGAGCTTCTACAACACGAAGAGATTCTGCAGGAACAATATTCTCCTTAGGAGCTGACTCTGCATAAGCTGTATCAGCAGTACCAACAACTTGTCTTTTTCCACAAGACAGGGAAATCATTGCAAAAGAAAAAAATGCAACTACAGCAATTCCAAGAACATGTTTTGTCCAGGATTTCATAATTCGCCTCCAAATAAATACTTTATAATTGTTTCTATTTATTTACAAATATAACAAAAAAAAATCCGATTGGTTACTAAAATCAATCGGAAAAACTGAACAAGAAGACGCAGGGCACAATTCACTCACGGTCTTATCTGCACTGTTTCAAGAAGTTACAACGTAACTTAAAACAGGCTAACTATTTGTTATAGTTCAAATCCGTAAGAATTTCAGTATGATCTTCAAAAACAGCCACCGTGTGCTCTTCATGGGCAGAAGGTTTTCCATCATTAGTAATGACAGTCCATCCATCTTTTGCCGTATAAACATCTGCCGTTCCCAAATTAATCATAGGTTCAATTGCAAGCACCATGCCAGGCTGAATTCTTGGATTAGGACCACGGCTTGGACAATTAGGAATACTTGGATCTTCATGAACATCAAGTCCAACTCCGTGACCACAATAATCATACACCACACCATAGCCGTGCTTCGTGGCAATTTCGTATACCGCATTTGAAATATCGCTGATTCTGTTACCCACGCGACAAGCCTGGATTCCTGCAGCAAGGCATTCAAGTGTAACCTGATCGAGTTTTCGAACTTCAGGCTTTACATTGCCCACAAGCACAGAATGGCATGAATCACTGATATATCCATTCAAATCGATTCCCACATCAAGACTCACAATATCTCCGTCATGGATAATTTTCTTTTTGGAAGGAAGACCATGAATCACTTCCTCATTGATACTGATACATGCAGCACCCTTAAAATTTTCCTTATACCATGCAGGTTTTCCTCCATGGCTTTTGATAAATTCTACAAAAAGGTCATCCACCTGTTTTGTGGACATACCGGCTTTTATCATAGGAATCAACTGATTAAAGCAATCTGCCAAAAGATGACAGGATTTTCTGATTCCTTCAATCTCTTCTTCATTCTTAAGACGAATCATCTAAAATTCCTCCAACCCTTCTATTGAAAAAACTCGTAAGGTTTCTTTTTTATGGAAGATACACGCACAGCTTCCTCTTCACAGAAAAAAGCAGTTTGACAATCTCCCATCCGTTTATAGATTTCTGCCATTTTCCTCAAGAAATAGGCATCGTCACTGGATTTAAAACCTAAATCCAACGCGCGCTCCATAACATCAAGTGCAAGTTCGTCACTTAAATAACCTTCCACGTTATGCTTAAGTATATTCAGCGTAAAATCCATGACTTCAGGAAAAAACAGTCTGAAATAGCTGTAGCTGTATTCCATTTTTATTATCTGTTCCAAAAGAACAAGCGCATCATAATATTCTTTCCTGATTACCAGCTCTTCTGCAAGAATATACCCAAAATCCATAAAATCTTCCCTGGTAAACCAGTGCTTGAGGGAAAAACCTGCATGATTCATGCACATGGATTTATATTCTGAAACAGCTTCATCTTCCCGACCATGCATGAGATCAAAAATAATAAGTTTTGCACGACTTTCATCATCATGTCGCTCCGACAGCCATTTGTAATAATCGAAAGTTTCATAATTTTCTTTTTTGAAATGAAATTTATTAAAGAAAGATTCGTCAAATATGCTTCGCTGTCTGGTATCGGACAAGATTTCGTAAGCCTGTACCAGAAGCCTGAATTTTTCGGTATCCTCTTTTTTTGAGGAATCAGGATGATAAAGTTTCGCTTTTTGTCTATAGGCTCTCTTTATTTCAGAAGCAGTAGCATTCCTGCGGATTCCAAGAATTTCATAACAATTGATCACAACAAACCTTTCCTTACGAAATCTTAAAGAGTCCTTCGATTTCAGGCTTATGGATAACAAGGACTGGACAGTGAGCAAAATTAACAATTTCGCTTCTTGCAGTAGCCTGAATGCTATGTCGTCCACTTTCAGGCTTGAAATAGTTATTCAAAGAATTATTCCCACCTATCAAAATCATATCCGCCTCAAAAGCATCGGCTGCATTAACCACTTCCGTATAGACAGAACCAGTTCTCAACTCTGTTTCGATTATTACGCCTTTTGACTTTGCAAGACTTGTGACATATTCAAGATACTTTTTCCCGTCAGAGTTCAAATCAGCTTCATAAGATTCTTTTTCTTCATTGATAAACAATTTGGATGCTGTAAGGAATTTTATTGTAGCAGTATCAACAACGTACACGACTTTCATGTTAAAGTCATTCTGTTTGGCAAGAATGATTCCATACATTGCAGCCTGAATGGAAGACTGGGAACCATTAATCGCAACCAGGATATTTTTTATCAAAGGTTTAGCCATACGATACTCC
>JAEDGP010000141.1 GCA_016297405.1 Treponema sp. | reverse complement strand
TCCTTAGGAGAAATGTTTACCGAAATATAGTAGTCATTGTATCCTTTATCCTTCCATTCCTTGAGTTTTTTTGCAGCAAGTTCCCAAACGTAAGTATCAAGTTCGGTAATAATTCCATTTTTTTCTAAAAGCGAAATGAATCCATCTGGATTTATGATTCCATCGGTAGGATGCATCCATCGAACTAAAGCTTCACCACCTTTGCATTCACCAGAGATAGTAGACTGCGGTTGAATGAAAATCTGAAAATCTCCGTTTTTAAGAGATGTCCTGAATTGTCCAATCAGTTCTTGCGCCTTGATGATGGAATTGCGGATGTCTTCAGAATAATATGCTATTCTGCTTGCAGAATTGCCGTTTATTTTTTCGATAGCCATAAATGCACGGTCGCACATAACGGCAACTGGAAGTTTTACGTCTTCGATTTCGTAAACGCCTATATTGATGTTAACAGGATAATTCCTGTTGTCGTCCATGTAGGCACACAAAGCTGATTCCGTAATGAATTGGAATTCCTTAAAATCGTCTTTCTTGATAAGTAACGCAAATCTGTCGCTTTGAATACGTCCATAAACATCACCTGGTTTTGCAAGTGCCTGAATGTGTTTTGCAATACGCAGCAAAAGTAAATCAGCTGCAGCTTTTCCAAACAGTTCGTTTATGAGCTTGAAGTGTTCTACATCTGAGCAGATCATCATGTAGGTAGATTCGTGATCGGAGAAAAGTTTGTTTCGAACTTCTTCTTCGAATTTCCCTCGATTATAGATTCCGGTTAATTCATCGTGACTAGATTTGAAATTCTGCTCGTTAATTTTTTCCTGCTCAGAGGTAAAATTATGGAGAGTATAGAAATATCCTAGAATTCTTTCCTGTTTTTCAGAATTGCCATTATAAGTGTCGTGAAGGGTTTTGAAATGACCTCTGAAATACTGAATATCTCTGCCATCTGTAATCTTGATGTTGTCAAAATGAAAGTTAATGAGAGATGGTTTTTCTTCATCCATGGAACGTTTTTCTTGAACTAAAAGATTCCTGAAGTCATTAATTTTTGTAATGAATTCTTTTTTAAGAGTCTTACTTTTGGTATCCCAGTTGGAAAATGGTTCAACTTTGTCCGTATTGTAATTTCGATATTTGTAGATGCTTTGATTGAATTTTTTGTTTACGAAAATACAGTCGCCATTAATGTCGAAAGCAATTACAGCATCATCCATGTTTGAAATCAACTGGTTTTGAAAATTTGATATGAGTTTTTTTGGCGAATAATGAACCGCAAAATAATATACATAAAGGCATGCTATATTGAAAAGGAAGACTGATAAATTTGTCTTGAATTCGGGAAGTGTGATGTACAATGCATCGCCAATGAGCGAAATTAATACGGCAACAAGGATGCAGATGTACTGGTTTTTATAGAAAGACGGCGACTTGATGATTTTCAGAACGAGGGCAGCAACAGCAATTATAACAGGAATATAAGTTATGAAATAATGAAGATTGAGCATGTTTACTGGTATGCCTGGACTTGGAATGAACTTGTTGACTTCGCCAATCTTGCTGGTAGGAATGATGAATACGTGATTCAAAGAAAAATTCAAAAGAAGATTTGCTGTATCAAGTGAAAGAAGACATATCAAGACGATTGTGAACCATGGAAATTTAGGAGTATAACGTGTGTATTTATGAACGAATTCCATCAGGAAATATACAAGAAAGTCGAATGAAATGAAGTAGAGTCCCTGAAAACATAGAATAAGTTTTCGGCTGGAAAAAATTTGGTTGTTGATTGCAGAAGCGAGAAGTGGTGTGCAAAAAAGTATAAGCGTGAATATTGTTGTAGAAAGCACAGAGGCCATCATACCAATAAGGGAAGGTTTGAAGTTGAATTCTTTTCTTTTTGGCATAAGGTGGATGTTATGAATGCATATACCTATAATTATTGCAAAAATTAGATAGACTATAATAACTGTCATTTCCAAATATTGGGACATAATGTAAGTACCTCAGCACAAAACTTTTTGTTCTATTAATATAGTTAAAAATGGTTTTATAGTGCTTTAATTATAAACCCCATGACTAATTTTGCAAATGAAACGATTTGTTATAGAAGGTTGCAATTTCTCTGATTGACTATATCTGGGATTGAATATATTATTTTTTAACTATATCTATTTCCTAATTATATGGAGAAAATAATGGCTACAAAGTATGTTTACTATTTTGGAGACGGAGACGCTGAAGGTGATGAA
>JAEDGP010000140.1 GCA_016297405.1 Treponema sp. | reverse complement strand
TACTGCGACCCGGCAGGTGGCGAGAGAATTCAGGAAGTACCTGGAGGTGTTAAGGCTAATAACTCTGTGGATGCAGGAATTGATTACATAATTGCAAAAATTGAACGCAGGCAATTTTTCGTTTGTAAAGATTGCACTGGTGTTCTTGGTGAGATTTGGGATTATTCACGAGACGAGAATAATCAGATTGTAAAAGTAAATGACCATTATATGGATGCTATGAGGTATGCGATATTTAGCGCAGTTACATCGGGCGTTGTGATGGCTTAGCAGTTTACCGATAAATATTATGGGATTATTTAACAGACGAAAACCAAAAAAGCAGCTTAGAAGTTTTTCGGAAATTAACAATGAATCTGTTGCAGATGACTTTTCTGTTCGTGAAAAGAAGACCTGCACAGATCCATATCTCCAGCATGCGTGGGTTTCTGTGTGCATTGATATTCTTACACGGAATGTTGCTCGTGCTGAGTTTGAAATTTCAAAAAATGGCAAAGTTCAAAAAGATACACAGCTTGCAAAGCTCTTCCGATATCCGAATAAGAATCTTAGCCGCTTTGACTTATGGAAACAGACATGTGCCTGGTGGAGTCTGGACGGTGAAGCATTCTGGTGGTTTGGAGAGAATTACAGCTGCGGCCTTCCTACAGAAATCTATATTTTAAATCCTAGAAAAATGCAGCATGTCGTTGATAACGGCAAAGTCACGAAATGGGTATACACGGAAGAAGGATGCGGAAGGCCCGTAGTTATTCTTCCTGATGAGATTATTCATTTTAAGGACTGGAACCCCTGGAATACTTTCCGTGGGGTTAGCCCTCTGGTAAGCCTTGGTCTGGAAGTTGAGCAGGATTTGTTAGCAGCAAAACAGAACACAGGTTTGCTGAAAGAAGGAGGCGTGCCTAAAGGTCTGCTCAAGACTGACCAGGTACTGACGGAAGCCGAAGCAGAGCTGCTTGCTAGAACATGGGATAAAAAGTATGGACGCGGAATGAAAAACCGTGTCGCCGTGCTCGGTAAAGGAACGGAATATCAGCCGCTGACATTCAGCCCTGACGTACTGAAACTTTACGACATGAAGAAATGGAACTTATATACACTACTCGCGAAGTACGGTATTCCGCCGAGAGTGGCTAATATACAGGATTCGAAAAGTTCCTTAAGCGGTACAGACACAGATTCTCAACATCGTGCCTTTTGGAATTATACACTTATCCCTCTGTTAAAAAACTTTGAAGAAGTTTTAGAGGTTCAATTATTCAGACGATTCAACCTGACTGAAACCGCAGGTTTCAATCTTGAATCGATACCTGAACTACAGGAAAGCGAAGATGCCCAGAGCAACCGTGATATTGCTGAAATTAACGCTGGACTAAAAACAATCAACGATGTTTTGAAAAGTCGTGGACAGGATACAAAACCCTGGGGCGACATCTGGTATAGAGCTTCTTCGTTAGTACCTGAATGTTCTGAAAAAAACTAATCATAAAAGGATTTATAAATGGCAAACATAACTAACGTAGTAATCGCCTGTTTTGATGAAGAAATTAAAAAAATTACGAGGAAGGGATTTTCTTCTTTATTCGGAGAAAATCAGGTAAAAGTTTGTAATAGCATTGCTGAGCTTGGTGAATGGATTCAGGACAAGTCAAATATTGCTATTATCTTTGACAAATATTTTCTTGGGTATGTAATCTCATACGAACTCTTAAGACTCAGATTCATTAACAAAAACTTTCTTACCTACTTTGTAGATAAGGGAAATGTTGCTCATTACTTTGGAATGAGAATCCACCTGATTGGGGCTGATGGTTTTATTCCAAATATTGAAGATTCTGACGCATTTAAGAAATCTATTAAGCAGGTTCAGTCTGGTGTAAAAGTTTACCCGTCTGATATTCAAAGAAGCTTTGATGAAGATGATTATCTGCTTGATAAAACTTACATCGATGAAGTTAGTATTCCAGAAATGCATATTGGTCTTTTTACCAGTCTTGGCTTGAGTCAGAAAGAAATCAGCTGGAATGTAGGACTTTGTTGTTCTACCGTTTCTGAATACACAAGAAAGCTTAGACGGAAAATCGGATATTCAAAGCCAGGCGATTGGGATTTGCTTTTCAAAAGTTTTTTAACAAATCTTTCGGGGGATTTTTATGATTATAAAAGTTGATGGAATTGAGAATAAGGAACTTGCCAGTCGTGAAAAGCTTTTGAAGTTTCTGAAGGAAAACACACATTCTGGAAAGGTTTC
>JAEDGP010000063.1 GCA_016297405.1 Treponema sp. | reverse complement strand
ACGTGGTTTCGACAAGCTCAACCACCGAAAAAAACTCAGTGGTTGATAAAAAAGAACGGTGGTTGAGCCTGTCGAAACCACCATAAAACAGGAGTTATCCATTGGCTTATATGTACATCCTAAAATGTGCTGATAACAGTTATTATGTTGGCAGCACAAAAGATTTACAGAGGCGTTTTGCACAACATCAAAATGGAGAAGGCTCTGAATATACGAAGCATAGACTTCCTGTTGAATTAGTTTATTTTGAAGAGTGTCAGTCTATTGAGTCTGCCTTTTTACGAGAAAAACAGGTTCAAGGATGGTCAAGAAAGAAAAGGGAAGCTTTGATAAATAATAATTTTGAAAAGCTTTCTGAATTATCAAAGAACGTGGTTTCGACAAGCTCAACCACCGAAAAAAAACTTGGTGGTTGAGCCTGTCGAAACCACCATAAAACCAACACAACACAAGAATCTCTGTGTTCATCTGTGTGTATCTGTGGATTAAAAAAAATGAGAACAGCTACTATTGAACGAAAAACTGGCGAAACTCAGATTTCGCTTACATTGAATCTTGATGGAACTGGTAAGTGTGAAGTAGAAAATCCAATTGGATTTTTTGACCACATGCTCCGTTCTTTCTGCAAGCACGGACTTTTTGATCTTTCTGGAAAAATTCAGGGGGATTTGAATGTTGATCAGCATCATTTGATTGAAGATACAGGCATTGTTCTTGGACTTTGTTTTGCAAAGGCTCTTGGCGATTGTGCCGGCATTTACCGCACAGGCAATTTCCTTTATCCAATGGATGAAGCTTTGCTCCGTGCTGCAGTTGATTTTGGCGGCCGTCCGTTCCTTGTGTGCAATGCTGAACTTACAGGCATTCCTCTGGTAAGCCTAAACGCTAACGGCGTAGAAGCCAGCTTCCAGACTGACTGCTTTGAAGATTTCTGGCAGGCATTTGTAAACAGCGCCCAGTGCAATCTTCACCTGGATACATTGCGGGGTCGTAGCGACCATCACAAAATGGAAGGGCTTTTTAAGGCTGCAGCCCGGGCAATCCGCGATGCAGTAGAAATCGATCCTCGCCGCAACGGTGCAATTCCAAGCACAAAAGGAACAATCGGTTCGTAAACAACTAAAAAAGGGGCTGTCCAAAAAGCATAGTTTGCAGTTTTTGAGCTCTTCCACAAGCCCAACGATCACTACAATATTTCTTATTGGACAGCCCCTTTTTGTAAGCTATTGCAAAAACCTTATATATTCCGCTCCGACGAATTTCTGCTTGCCAGGAACAGTACCGAAACCACAAGCAAAGCCAGAGCATATAGACCAACCCCTGTTAATAACGAAAGATTTTTGCCAGCCAAGGCAACAATCTCGTAGTTACAAACTTTGAAGAATCCCATCAATATACCATAGGCTCCAATAGACACCATAAACAAAACAGGGAAAATAATCATCCACTTGAATTTAAAAACCGAACCACTTGGAACCCGGCCATGCCATGAAAGCAAACCAAGCAAAATGAACAAAATCAACATATAGATTGGATAAAAAATCCTGTTCAACAGAAACTGAGTATATACCTCTTCCGAAAATCCGTATCCTTTGGCTTTATCCGTAAATGCAAACAAAGTTGAAATGCCTGCTGATTCCACACCGGCAGAAACTTTCTTAAGCATATCAAAATCGTCGAATTCCATAGGAAGAATGTAGAATCCGTTTTCAAAATCGCTGGAAGAACCAAACTTAACTTCTGTTCCAACCACCACATCATCATTATTCCTGTCCGTTGAACGAAGCAACAGGAATGGAACACGCTTAATGGAATCAGCAATGCCAAAATGCGCTTTTTCTTCAGCTGTAAACGCACTTGTAGAAACCGCAGTCATTTTTGCGTAAGGCGTATAAGAACCATACAAATACTTTCCTTCGTCAGAAAGCCGGTAGATTCCAAGCCCCCTAAGATACTGCACATAACCAGCCTTTGATGTTGCAACCGTAACTCCCCTGATAAAAACCACTGACACAGTTCCATCAGTATGACTCACGCGAAACCTTACGTTTCGTGCAGACTCAAAGCCTTCAAGTTTAAAAGTCTCATCTGCAAAAAAATATTGCTTCTGCAAATTCGTCTGCGCGATATCCAAATATTTACGAACATCAGGATCCAGGGAATATTCTTTTGAATTCAGATGAAGATCTCGGAAAATGTAATAAGCTCTAAAAAAATCATTTTCAAGCAATGCCGAATAACCTTCAAGCTTTTTGGCAAAACGCTGCTTGTCTTCCGAGTCACCTTCTTCCCTGGCTGCCGAAAGCTTGTTCCAGGAATCAGCTGCGAGCTCCATCAATTTTATTTTATTGATATCTTTCTGGGAACTCATTTTCAATCCCATCTGAGAATAATAATGAGCACCAAACCAATCTTCTTTTGCAAAACAAGCTCTGGCAGCCAGCAAAAGCTTATATGAAGTCATTTCATCTAGCAAAGAACGTTCTGTTTCCTGAAGATTTGTATAAGTTTTGCCAAAATCCAGTTCATTCATTAAATACTTTGGCATTGACTCAATTGGCTGTTTTGCCTCATGTTTCTTAAACTCATCGCTTTTGTTTGTTTTTTCAGCAGAAAGCCCGGTTTTTTGCGCAATAGCTTTTGCCTCTTCATCAGAAGGATCAAGTTCAACCGCAAGCTTTGCATATTCGTCAGCAAACTCATACCGGCCCTGATCATAAAGGCCTTTAGCAATTTCCTTGTATTCCCGCAAAAGAACCGGCAAATCCCTATGACCAGCCATTTTTTCGTTCATCAGCGGAACGAAAACTTCCGTTCCAAGGGAAATAAAAAGCACAGCAATAATCGAATCTATCATGACTCTGCGATACCTGGCGAACATGGCCGGAGAAAAGCGCAGTCGGCTTCCTTCGCTATTTGCTCCAAAAACACAAGTCCAGGCTACAACGAACGAAGTGGCAAAAGCACTTGGCAAAAGCCTGAAGAAAATGCGAAAAACATTGCACCATTTGTATCCAGTTACCGAACTGGAAAGAAGACCGTTCGTATTTGTAGCAAACCATCCGTAGCACAAACTCATAAGGAAAACGAAAACCACAAAGGAAACTGTTATTACAAAAAACCTGGTTATTTTTATTTTGAATTTTTTCTCTTTCATTTTCATGAACAATTACCTTTCCCGCTTCGAAAGCAAAATTCCAACTATCAGCGCAACAGCACCTATAATCAGGTTAAAAATGAATAATGGCAATTCAACGCAATTATCCACAAAGAACATTCCGCGACAATAATTTTCTCCAAGCATCAATTCTCCAAGAAATTTCCTTGCCCCAGAAAAACTGCTTGAATAATAAAAATTATTGAACCACATTACAAAAGTACTGTATGAAAAAATCAAAAGAATGTTCACCAAACGCCATGAACTGGAATGCACCAAACCATAGCAGGCACAAATTGCAAATCCAAACCCGCAAAAGAAAAGCCAGGACCAAATGCCACAATTCCAGGCAGATGCAGCTTGATTTCGGATTGCTACAAATACATTAGTAACCACTTCAGGGCGATCTGCCATAGTATCTTTAATCAACGGATCTTTGAAAGGTTTAGCATCTGCTGCAAAACTTGAAGCAGAAGAAACATCCAAAATCATTTCTTTACCAAATTCCATCTTGCTGTTCACATCATTCAAAACCAGAACATCCGCTTTCTGGTCCTGGGCATCTTGCAAGAAATAATAAAGTTTTCCGTCAGATTCCCTAAAATAACCACCGCTCAGTTCCAATTCCTGATCATCTTCCCTGGATTTTTCTTCATATGCAAATTTTCGAGCCTCAAAGGAAAGAGGCATTAAAACAATCCATGTCACTGCACACAAAGATGAATAAACGATGGCGCTGCCAACAGGATCCGCACCATGTCGAACCTTATAAACAGAAAGCACGATTCCAACCAAAAGCAAAACAACAGGAATACCATCAAACAAAGTATAAATAACCAGCCCTTTTGAAAAGAAAACGCCCTTGCCGGCAACCATAGAAAGGCTGCTGCTGAAATTCATTCCAACAAGTAGACCTAAAAGAGAACCAAATATCAAAAATGCCAGAAAATAAAGCGAAATGGTAACAGGCTTTTTCACTCAACACCTCTAAAACAATTATACAGTTGTTTATCGGCAAAATACAAACCAATGTTAAAATAAAATGGGACTTCCAGATGAAAAAAAATCAGCCGAAAGCCCCATTTTCAATAAGCCCTAAAAATCAGAAAGAGCCCGTTACTACCACAATCGCCTTTTTGGCAGTTGGAACATCATTCTGGCCAGCCTGGGTAACTACAGAACCGGCAGAAGCACCACCAGTTACTTCGCTTTCACGCACAGCAACAGACTGAATTCCTTCAGAAAACTTACTCTGTTTTCTTATGCCAAGATTCTGAGGTCTTTCTGGCATAAACGAACTTGGATCAAAACCTGTATCCTGGCCGGCAACAAGAACAACACCCCGACTAAGGGATGGATTCAAATCAGAAGCCTTTGTGAATACATTTGATTCGCCTTCTGCAGGAACAGCATCTTTAGCAGCGATTGCATCCCACATAACAGCAGGAGCAACTACAATACCACCTTCATTACAAACAATTGCAGAAGAGCCGTAAAAATCAAAATCAGTACCACGGACAGACGCAACCGCTACAGGATTGCGAACAGTATAACTTACACGCTTATTTTCTGTGTGGCTTACAGTCGATTTGATAACGCCAGTCTTAAGATAGACAGAAACATCATCTTTTTTTTCTGTGCTGGCCATTCTTTCAATTGTGATTCTTGTAAGCGGCCCCAATTTCATCATTGCTCCCTTATACTTCAAAATCACTTCAGATTTGAAGCCAGTAGAAACAAGTTCTCCGCTTTGGATTTCGGCATCTTTTTCAACTGGAACCCAAACGTTATCTCTGTTCACTTCAACTTTTCCGGTAGCAGAAACAACTGTTGCAGAATCAGCAAATGCAGCAAAAGAAACAGCAAAAACTGCGGCAGCAAGTAATTTTACACGAATATCCATAAACTCCTCCTAGAATGCAAGATTCAAAGAAACTGAAATTGTGGTTTTGTTATCATCCGATTCCTGATCAATATACTGACAGCCACCAAGAGCAAGCTGCATATCACTGAAGATATTGAAAAGAACGGAACCATCTATCTGAAATCCATTGAATTTAAAGTAATCGTATGGATTAAAGAATGCTGCTCCACCAAGATTCAACGCAACTTTCGAACCAAACAAGATAGAAACGGCAAGATCAGGCTTAAAAAGGCTTGTATACTCAGGCTCGCTCATTGAATTGGCTGCCTTTACAGAAGTAAAGCCTTTGAACGGCACCAATGGTCCTTCTGAGCCAGAAGCATAGGTTGCACCAAACTTGATTGTACTTCCGCTTGCAGGATAAATGAAATAATGCAAAGAAGTAAGGTTCATCAAAGTATCAAAGTTTTCTGAACCAAGAACGGTAGAAAAATTGTATGCAAAATTCTTTGTAAGGTAGCCATCCAGAATTAATGAGCCATACCATCGGTCATAGCTTGAATCATCTATGTCCTTTTCCAGATCTTTAAAGCCCCAGCCCTGAAGTATCAAAGTCTGGTTAGAAGTCATTGAAGGAAGGGACAAAGAAAAACCAAATGGCACATATTTTGGACACACAGAATAAAAATCATTGTCGCCTTCAGAATAACTGGTTTTCTTTGAATTCAAAATGGAAACTGTTTTTGAATTCAAAAGTCCTGTATAACCGCCATAAACCTGGATATCTGCAAGTTGTGTGGAAAATTTTATCAAAAGACCATCAGAAACCTGATTAAAAACATAACCTGAAGCATCAGAAAGTGAGAATCTACCAAGATTCATGACGTACTTAGCTTTTGTACCAAGAGGAAGAATCATCGAAAGCTTCATTACGTCAACATTCAAAATATTTGTTACTTCTTCCTTTGCATTATCGGACTCATCAATTTTCAATCGATAAGAACCCTGCGTAGAAAAGTAAATCGTATTATTTTTTGTAATTGGTACAGAAAGCCACAATCCCAGATCATTTGTCTGTCTGAGCTTCAAATCATCTTTACCAATAAAAGATGTTCCATTACCAAAAGTTCCGCCCCACTCCAATCCAAAGGAAAGAGAAGAAACAAAAAGAATCGAACAAAGTGCTGCTGCTATCTTTTTCATTATTCAGCTCCTCCTTTATTATAAGTTGCATCGCCCAAGGTATACATATTCAACACATCTGCACCAGATGGAATCCTGTTTGGATCAATATACTTTGGAATCACACCATCGAGTCTTAATTGACGGAACGCATAACGAGAGCTTCCCTTTGTGACTCTGAAAAAGAATCCCCCATTAATTTTCCACAACTTTGAAAAATAAAATGCTACACGTTCATAGTTGATAGTGTCATCAGCTTTAACACTTTCAGGGATTTCCCCCATTTCAAAAAGCGTTTTTACTGCATCTTCATAAGTAGCATCATCTTGTATCAAACCACGATCGCATGCAGAAAGATAGCAAACCTGTCCATAGGTCGCAACTGGTGCATCGATAATTTCTGTAACAATATCAGCAGATTGAGAAAAACCAAAATTACAGACAAAAATCGAAAGCAAGCAAATAAGTAATTTTTTCATATCACTCCACAATTTAGAAATTTTATCAAAAGGTTAAATTTCAAGTTTAACCAAAACACTATAACTCATTAATTATAAGTTAATAAAAAATACATGTCTAGTTTAGGCCGACCTTCAAAAACAAAAAAGGGCCCTGCAAATCCCCTTTATAACACAGATTCACAAAAACCCTTTCCTATAAAACCTAACGAACTTCCACCCTTTTTATATGTGCTCCAAGGGACTGAAGTTTTTCTACCAGATGTTCATATCCACGTTCTATTTGATAAACATTACTGATGCGGCTTTCTCCGTGGGCAATCATAGCAGCAATAACCATGGCCATGCCTGCACGCACATCAGGCGAAACCAGATGATCGCCATGAAGAACCGCCGGACCAGACACCACGGCGCGATGAGGATCGCACAAAGTAATCTGGGCGCCCATGCTGATAAGCTTATCCACAAAGAACATTCGGCTTTCAAACATTTTTTCAAAAATCAAAACTGTGCCTTCAACCTGAGTTGCAACTACAGTCATGATACTTGTAAGATCCGGCGGAAATCCTGGCCATGGAGCATCATCGATTTTTGGAATCTTTGTGCCCACATCAGCGTTGGCCTTCATTTCCTGAACAGAGCCCACGGAAAGGGAATCGCCTTCAACTGACCAGCTGATGCCAAGCTTTGCAAAACCAGTTTTCAAAGGACGCAAATCCAATCCCTTAATGCCATTAATTGTGATGCTGCCCTTTGTTACAGCTGCAAGCCCAATGAACGAACCAATTTCCATATAATCAGGTCCAATAGTAAATTCACAGGAATGAAGCTTTTTTACGCCGTCAATATAAAGGATATTGCTGCCAATACCAGAAATCTTAGCGCCCATGGCATTAAGCATATTGCACAGATCCTGAATATGAGGCTCGCTGGCCGCATTTGTAATCGTTGTTTTTCCTTCTGCCAAAACCGCCGCCATCAAAGCATTCTCTGTAGCAGTTACAGAACATTCATCAAGGAAGATGTCCGTTCCAGAAAGTTTATTCGCAGAAAAAACCAGGCGATCTTCAAATTTTACCTGGGCACCAAGCTGTTCAAGAGCCAGAAAATGTGTATCCAAACGGCGGCGGCCTATAACATCGCCCCCAGGTGGAAGCATTTCGCATTTTCCACAGCGGCCAACAAGCGGACCAGCAAACAAAATGGAAGCGCGTATTTTTTTGGAAAGCTCAGCAGGAATACAAATTGGTGCAATATTCTTTGCTTCAACTTTCCAGCTATGATCTTTTTCCTTTGTGATTGTCGCACCAAAGGACTGGAGAATCTTAAGCATAACCCCAGTGTCTTCAATTTCCGGAACATTGTGAAGAATTACCGGTTCTTCGGTAAGCAACGTTGCCGCAATACAAGGCAAAGCGGCATTTTTGTTTCCGCTGGCAGTAATAGTCCCTTTAATAGGAAAACCGCCTTCAATCAAATATTCATGCATCTTTAAAATCCTTATGCAAACACAAAGCCTGGAAATCCAAGCCATTATTTATAATCAAAATTTATTTATTTTCGGCAATTTTTGCTGCCAAATTCACAAGCACATCACAGGCACTGCACATCTGTTCCAGACTGGTCCATTCGCTTCTGGAATGATAATTATGACCGCCAGTAAAGATGTTTGGAGTTGGAATTCCCATTTCCGTAAGGCGTGAACCATCAGTGCCGCCGCGAATAGGAACAAACACTGGTTCAATTCCACTTTCTTTATAAGCGGCCACCAGTTTTTCCACAACATCCGGAGATTTATCCAAAACCGCCTTCATGTTTTTGTACTGTTCTTTGAATTCAACAGAACAAACCGCACCAAAACTTGAAGCGGCGGCAAAAGCCAGATTATTCACCATCTGCAGACGAACTTTCATGCCATCCTCAGAAAAATCCCTTAAAAGCAGGCTGACTTTTGCGCTTTCAATTGAACCATTCATTTCCATAACGGCATAAAAACCTTCATGACCATCTGTAGTTTCAGGCCGCTGATTATTTGGCAGACTTTCCACAAAACGGCTGGCAGCGCAAATGGCATTTACCATGCCTTTTTTGCGACCATCCCCAGTATGAGTAGATTTTCCCGTAAAAACAACATTTGCCCCGTAAGCATTGAAACATTCAGTTTCAAGCTCACCAACATGACCGCCATCAACAGTATATGCAAATTTCGATTTTAGCAGACTAAGAGGAACTTTATCCATTCCATGTCCTGTTTCTTCATCCGGTGAAAAAATAACTTCCACAGGACCATGACGCACATCTTTATTTGCAGCCAGATATTCCAGCATAGTAACGATTTCTGCAATGCCAGCCTTATCATCTGCACCAAGCAAAGTTGAGCCATCAGAAGTAATGATCGTTTCCTGATTTTTGCCAGCCAATCTCAAAGCATCATCAAAAGCGGGATCCAAAGAAACACCGCACTTCAAATCAATGCGCACGCCATCATAAGAAGGATGTACCAAAGGCTTAACATCTTTACCAGAAACTTCATCAACTGTATCCAGATGAGCAAGAACACAAAAAGGCGGAACTTTTTCGCACCCTTTCGATGCAGGCAAAACTCCATACACATAGCAATCTTTTGTTACCTGCACTTCAGAAAGCCCAAGACCTTTAAGCTCATCAGCCAGCATTCCGGCAAAATCCCGCTGTCTTTCTGTGGAAGGAAAAACTCCGCCATCAGCAGCAGCCCCGTCACTTTCAGACCAAACTTTTACATAACTAACAAAACGATCCAAAAGCGCATTTTTGTAATCAGAATCAGCAATTTTTTTCATCTTCAATAGAATAAATTATTTTACCTCAATCCGCAAGACAAGGATTTA
Organism: Treponema sp.; assembly: GCA_016297405.1. Taxonomy (GTDB): domain Bacteria; phylum Spirochaetota; class Spirochaetia; order Treponematales; family Treponemataceae; genus Treponema_D. Next base: position 1,211 of record JAEDGP010000063.1, on the reverse strand, counting down.
CGGGCGCGAATCTCTTTGGCAACAGGCCATTGCGCAGCTCGCCTCCTCCGGCTCGGCCGCCTTTACGGCGTCTGGTTCCCACTGCTCCATGTCCTGCGCAGAACATCATTCAAAACCCTTATTCAAATCGCAGCCGAACAAACGGTAGCGCAATCCGTTTCCTTCAAAAATATAATGCTCTTCACCAGCAACCAGAACAACTCTCTCTTCATAAGGACTCTTAAAATATCCGCAGACATGAACATTTTCGCACACCACATCCTGCTGAAAAGTCAACCTTTTAGCACCTTCTCCATTTTTTCTGGCAGAAATCGAATAATTCACAATTTGAAAAACCTCATACTTTCGTTTTCCTGTATCCTCAATGGAAACATCAAAACTCAAGCCATAGACATCATCATTTTTTGGAAAATAAACAAATTCGCAAGGCTGCACGATTATTGAATACTGACCAAGCAACTTATCGATTTCATTACCTTTTTCCTTCGCAAAAACCGACATGACACTTTCGCTGGCAAAAATCTGGTCATGTTCTTCATAATCCTGACCACTATACTCATAGGAATCCCAATCAAATTCACAAAGCACTTCATCCGTAACCAGATCCTGAACACGGAACGTTACAACATTGCCGCCACGCCCATCAATTTCTTCATTTAGACAAATCGCAGCCTTGCCATCTTTTGAAAAACCAATCATGTAAAAATCAGGAAAACTATAGCACACACCAAAAGGATTAGTATAACCATATTTGCCAAACATAAAAGGATTCACACAGTTCTTTTCCCAATCCACATTTTTAATGGAAGAAAGTTCACTTTTCTCCAGTTCAGCCGGTGCCTCCTGAACATTTTCCCCACTTTTTTTGCTACAGGAAACCACTAAACCAACCATCAAAAATACACATATCAAAATCTTTTTCACATTTTCTCCCATGGACAAATGCAATCCAAAAAAATGAACGAACTAATCAAGCCAGCCAAAACTTGCACTTATTACGGAAGCGGCAACTGTGGCCGCCGTCTCTGTGCGCATGATTCTTGGCCCCATTCCGCAACGCAAAAAACCCTGGCTTTCCAGATATTTTCGCTCCTTATCCGTCCAGCCACGCTCACTTCCAATAGCAGCAACCGCCGCATTCACTCCATTCTGTTTTCCTTTAGCCAAGGCGGCCACAAGAGTTGCGGCAGGATCTATGTTGTCCAGCGCAA
>JAEDGP010000139.1 GCA_016297405.1 Treponema sp. | reverse complement strand
TTACATACGGAAAAACCGCCAAAGATTCTTCAAGATATTCATCTCGTTCCTCTTCTTTCTGGTCTAAAACCTGGAACAAGTCTAACAATGCACGGCGCAGGTCTTTTGCTTCAAACTGTTTAAGATAATCACCAAATATTGCCTTGTGTCCGAATATTCCGGCATCTTCTGCGTAAAGACAAAATACAATGCGGACACAAAGCATGTTAAGGCTTTTTAATGTTGCAGGGCTTGGGTTGTCTGCATCCTTGTACTGTTTCAAAATGGCATCATAAATTTCGCCAATAATATCTCCGGCCTTTTTTGAGATTTCTAATTCTTTTTTTAAGTGAACACTTCCCTGGTCTGCAATAAATGAAAGTCTGTAATATTCTTTCTCAAGATTTTCCAGGAGAATTTCTTCCGGCTCTCCGTTGGGATTTTCCATATCGTAAACAAGGAATGATTTAAAGTTGCTTGTAACAACCCAGCGTGGATGCTGTGACAATGGAAGCCCAGAGATATATTTTCGTGCCTGTTGAAATGGATTTAATAAAGTTCCATCAGACTGCCTGATAGGTTCTCGAAGGTCTTTATCTATACTTTTCTGCTCAATCATTACTTTTGTAGACGGAATATAAATGTCTATAAAATTAGTGATTGTCTTATCCGTAAATTTTTCTTTTATCTGATTTTCAAAGTATATAAAATTAGCAAAGTCTTTTATTCCAAAAACATTGCACAGCAAATCCAGCCAGAATTTCTGACTCTCCCCTTTTTCATAACCTTTATCTTTCCAGTCTTCACTGAACTTTTTTGCAGCCTTTGCTTGTTCCGTTTGTGTCATAAAAAAAATATAGCATAAAAAAGATAGTTCTTTAAGTGGCGTTAAAGGGATTTACGGGTAACAATTATCTATTCTATTCCACAAAGAGTTAGCGATAAACCAATGGATAATCTTCGGGATTTTCCAGACTATCCAGTTCTATATCTGCATCAAGTTCTTCCCAATGCAGATTTCCAGAAAAATCAGTTGTAACAGCAGCAATTTGTTTGATACTAGCCTTCTCAAAAACCGAATAGTCTTTATAGCTGATAAAATACTCTTTATCATTTGTTAAGATCCAGATTCCAAAAGGAGAAATGTTTGTAACATCTGTTTTAGTTGCAACCAAAGTGCTTGTTCCAGTCTGCATTAATTTCCTCCTATAACACATTTCTTTTGTGGATGCCATTGTTATCCTCGTAATAATTATAACAGAGATTTTTACACAAAGAACTGTATAAAATCTCATTTCGTGATAAAATCATTTTATAAACATGAACTCAAATTTTACAATCCGCGTGGAAGAGCCACGTGATTTTCGAGAAGTTGAAACTCTTACCAGAGAGTCTTTCTGGAACGTTTACCATCCTGGCTGCTCGGAGCATTATGTTCTTCACTGCTTCAGAAGCAATCCCGATTTTATTCCTGAGCTTTCCCTTGTTATGGAGAAAGACGGAAAGATTATTGGGCATGTGATGTTTTCAAAAGCAGAACTGAACATAGAAGTTGATGGAAAAGCGACTGGCGAAAAACTCCCAATCTGGACTTTCGGACCAATCAGCATTCATCCAGATTTCAAGAGACAGGGCTACGGCCTTAAGCTCCTGAAGTATGAGCTTGAAAAAGCTAAAGCTTTAGGTATTGGATTTATCTGCATGGAAGGCAATATCAATTTTTACCGTCATGCAGGTTTTGATCTGGCAAGTAAGCTGAACATTCATTACCACTGCGAGCCAAAGGATTCAGAAGTGCCATACTTTTTAGCACAGGAACTGATTCCAGGTTACCTCAATGGAATTGAAGCAACTTACACTCCCCCAAAAGGATACTTCGTTGCAGAAGAAAATCCCGAGGACTTTGCTAAGTACGAAGCAGAATTTTCCTATAAGGAAAAACTGGTTCTACCTGGTCAGCTAGGATAATTAAATGACCCGCAGTAAATTATTTTGCTGCGGGTTTCGTTTTTTTATATCTATTTTTTTGAACCACGCACCGCTCCTTCGCACCAACATTACGGAAAAGCGTTTATATTGCGGAAGCCCTGTGGCACTATTCATTTTAACTTGAGTTTTTCACAAAACTCTTTTTATTTCCGTGTTCGCTTGCGCGAACGTTTTGTAAATCCTCAGTTGTTGAAGTAACTTGCGGTTTACAAAATTAAAGAACAAATTCTTCATTCTTGTAAAAACCCTTACTTCAACAAATATTCCACAGTATTCACAACACGAACACTTTTTTTATCTT
>JAEDGP010000016.1 GCA_016297405.1 Treponema sp. | reverse complement strand
AAATGACTGCTACACTAAATGTGGTGGTTTCGATAAACTCAACCACCGTAATGCAGCCTTATTGGACAGCCCCTTTATATAAAAAAGAAGGAAAACATAAATGAAAAGAATGGGAAAATTTTTTGCATTTATTTCAGCCTTGTGGCTGAGTCTTAGCGGTTGTACTAATGGCTTTTTTTCTGTTGAAGAAAAGCAAGGCATTGATTACAGCGGCAACTATGTTTATGCAAAGTATTATACTGGTGCCGTTTCTGACGGTGTTTATAAAATCCAGGCATACAATAAGGGAGATTCTGTAGTATTTCCTACAACTCCTCAGAAAGATGGATATACTTTTATCGCCTGGTATTCTGATTCGAATTATGAAAACAAGGTTTCAAACGGAACTTTGACAATCAATTCGAATATTGATTTATTCGCAAAGTTTGCGGAAATCTCAAAGACATTTACAGTAAAATTCGTAAATGATGATCTTGTTTCTGTAATAAAAACAACTTCTGATTTGGGTGTTGGAGACAAGGTTGCGCTTCCTGCTGAGCCAACATCAACAAAAGAAACGGGTCTTACTTTTGCCGGATGGTATCTTAAGGCAGATGGTTCGGACACACCATTAAGTGGTGAATATAGCGTTGATGTTGCCGATTCCAATGAATATGAAATCACTTTCTATGCAGTTTATGTAAAGACAGAAATTCCTGTTACTGCAATTGTTATTAAACCTGTTGCTCCTGCTGCACAAGTTGGAGAATCGGTTAAGCTTTCTGTTGAATATACTCCCTCAGATGCAAATAAAGGAAAAGCAATTACCTGGTCAAGTGACAAACCGTCTGTTGCAGCTGTTGATACAAACGGAAATGTTAATGCGGTTTCTGCTGGTACAGCAACAATCACTGCAACGACAGAAAATGGCGTAACAAAATCTGTAACGTTCACTTCAACAGAAATTGCATATTCTATTTCAGTTTCTCCAACTGACCGCTCCCTTGAAGTTGGTCAGACATATAGTTTTACTGCAGAAACATCACCAGCAGATCTTCAGGTTATTTGGTCTTCATCTGATGCAAAAGTTGCAACAGTAGATCAAAGCGGAAAAGTTACTGCGATTGCAAAAGGAAATGCTACAATTACTGCAAAAATCAAAGATCGCTCTGAAGCAGCAGAAGCAACTGTTAACGTAACTTCAGCAGTTTCGGATAAACCTGTTTCAATCACTTTGATTGCACCTTCTTCCATTAGAAAAGGAAACAGCACTCAGCTTTCTGCTCAGGTTTCTTATGAATCTGGCATGACAAAGACATACACAACTGGCGTAATTTTCTCTTCATCTGATACTGCAATCGCAGAAATTTCTGAAAACGTGCTTACAGCTGTAAAAGTTGGCCAGGCAAAGATTTCTGCAAGCTATACAGAAGATGATGTAACAGTTCGCACAACAAGTTCTTCTACTGTAGAAGTAATGGAAGGCTATAGAGTTCACCTTTATGGTGATAATTGGTCTGGCCATTATGCTTATGTATACAACAAGAGTGGTTCATCTGCCAGCAACAAAAATGGAGAATGGCCAGGAGAATCAATGACTTCTGAAGCAGATGGATACTACATTGATCTTGATCAGGATTGGATTGTTCCAGGTACAACGCTTGTAATCTTTACTGAAAGCAAGTCTACAACAAATCGCTATCCTGCAGACAAGGCTGATGGTGTAGCTCTTCCAGCCGGCGTATATGAAGCGTGGTTCGATATTTCCACAAAAACATGGAAAACATCAAATCCATTTGTTACAATTCCAATTGTTACAATTACACCTGCATCAAGCGTAACCCTTGAAGAAGATATCCATATTTCTGTAAGCTCAAAAAAGGAAATTACGGCAGCAAGCATTTCTATTGCAGTAAATGGTGTTACAAAACGCACTCTTGGACTTGCAGATCTTGGGGATAAGTTTGAATCAATTTCAGTTAGTTCCCTTGCCGCTACAAATGGAAGCACAATCACAATTACAGGTACAGTTTCAAATGCTGATGGTTCATCAGATTTGATTTCCCAATCACTTTCTGTAATGGATAAGAAGTCTGTAAAGATTTATGTTTCTGCAGATTCTGCTCCAAAGATTTGGGTATGGCAGTCAAGCGGCAAGAGCTGTTCAACTGTTATGGGATATGAATTTGTTTCTCGTCCTGCAATGTCTAATGCAACTGATCTTAGAAACAATGAGGGCTGGTATGTATTTGAAATTCCAGAAGGAATGTACGACGAAGGTAAAAACTTCTCTTTCATCATTGGTGAAAAAGGGGATATTAATTCGCCTAAATCAGAAACATTCTGGTATGATGCAAAAGGCGTAATCGCTTCTGCTGGAACTTATTATGATTCAGATCCAACATCTAGACCTGAACCACAATCTCCAACTGTAACAGCTTCTCCTGCAAGTGAATCAAGTTCAAATAGAAAAAAGCTTTCTATAAATGGCGGTTCAATTGTTGTTTCAGCTACAACAGGTTATAACGATACACTTGATCTTTCCCTTTCTGTTACTGGCGGAAGCGGATATTCAAAGACTCTTACAGGTCTTACAAAAGCTACAAGCGTAACAATCCCTGTTTCAGAGATTTCTTTAGCAAACGATGTAAACTTCACTTTGACAGTTACGGCAAAAGGAAAAACAGATGGTGCTGTAAAGACAACTACTAAGACTTATTACTATGTAACTGCTGATCTTAAAGAAGACCCATTTGCCTGGGACAACGTAAACGCATACTTTGTTATTACAGACCGCTTCTACAACGGCGACACAAAGAATGACCATTCATATTTCCGCCAGAACGGACTTGGCGGTGACGAAGACGTAGCCACATTCCACGGTGGTGACCTTGCAGGTCTTACAGCTAAAATGGACTACTTTGACAAGCTTGGTGTAAACGCTATCTGGATTACTGCTCCTTACGAACAGGCTCACGGATGGGTAGGCGGAAAGAACGGTGCGTTCCCACACTACGCATTCCACGGATATTACACACTTGACTGGACATCTATGGACCAGAATATGGGTACAGTTGAAGAACTCCGTACATTCGTAAATGCCTGTCACTCAAGAGGAATCCGTGTAATCATGGACGTTGTTATGAACCACGTTGGTTACAACAACACTCAGGATATGATTACTTACAAGCACGGTTACACAGAACATACTGACGGCTGGCTTGCAAAAACTGGCGGAAAGTGGGATGCAAATGACACTGTACAATGGGATAATTCTTACTGGGATACATCCTGGTTTGGTCCTTGGATTCGTTCGTTCGGTTATGTTACTGGTTCTGAATACGGAGGAACTTGTGGTGGTCTTCCTGATGTAAAAACTGAACTTACTTCAAGCGTAGGAATGGCTCCGGTTCTTGTTACAAAATGGGGACAGGAGAAAGATAGCGACCCTTGTACAGTTGCCGGAACTGGTAATACTACTGGAAACAAGATTGGCGACTATCGTAACCCTTCTGTTGCTGCTACAGACTGGCTTTCTAAAAACGGTGACTACCGCACAGATATGAAGGTTGCTCCTGCAGATTATCAGGTTGCATGGCTTTCTGCATGGGTTCGCGAAGTTGGTATTGACGGCTTCCGTTGTGATACTGCAAAACACGTTGAACCATTCCGCTGGGGGCAGCTCAAAAAAGCTTGTACAGCCGCTCTTGAAGCATGGAGAAACGATTCTACAAAGTCAAAATTGTATAATGGCGTAGACACTGGTGCTGCCGACTGGGATGAAGCATTCTGGATGACAGGAGAATGTTTCGGCTGGACTTCAACTGAAGGTCAGGGTGACTATTATACAACTGGTGGATTCGACAGCATGATTAACTTCAGCTTTAATGGTTCACAGGGCAGTGGTGTTTCTTCAAACTACCCAAGCGAAAGTACATGGAGTTCCTACATCAATATTAATAAGAATCAGGATAGTGATAATAACGGAAACCGTAACAACGTTCTTACATATCTTTCCAGCCACGATACAAAGCTTTGTCGCCCGTCTGATGCATATGCACAGGGCACAATGTTCACACTTACACCTGGTGGAATCCAGATTTACTACGGCGATGAATCAAGTCGTCCACAGGCTTACACAGGTTGTGGTGACTCAGATATGTACACTCGCGGCGACATGAACTGGGATGAAATTTCTGGTTCAAAAGCTGCCCTTGTTGCACACTGGGGTAAGGTTGGTACTTTCCGTAAGTACAATCCTGCTGTAGGTGCCGGAACTGGTACTGCAACAAAACGCTCTTACACTGGCCCTGCGGGGGACAATAAGGTCGCAATCAGCATCAACGGAACTTCTGTTGATGTAAGCGGATTATTTGCTGATGGAACAACAGTTTACAACTGGTACGATGGAACTTCTGCAAAAGTTAGCGGTGGCAAGGTAACATTCAACGGTGGTACAACAAGTGCTCCAATCCTTGTTAGTGAAAAGAATCCTGCTAAATATGGCGTAACATTCTAATTTAAATGTGGGGCAGAACACTGCCTGACGTTTCTGAATGGAGAATAATATGAAGAAAATAGCGAAAATAATAGCATCTGCCTTTTTGGGACTTGGCTTTTTGTTTGCTGGATGCGATGGACAAATCACTGAAGGCGAAGACAAGTGGGGTATTTATGCAGATGATACAAATCTTGCAGTTGTTTCCGTAAACGGCAAACATCTTAGTGCAATTCATTTATCTTATGCAAATAGCGATTCTGCGTCATATACAACTACAGAGGAAAAGGTTTGTGTAACAGCAGAACCGGTTTTCAGTAATGCTGCAATTGCGGTTACTCCTGCAGAAAGTGTTGCCCTTGAATTAAATAAACCTGTGCTCTGGACAATTACAGTTATGTCCGAAAAGGGAACTGTAAAACAGCGAACCCTTGAAATTACCAGGGTTGCTGCTCCAGGCGTTGGGGATTGTACTTTGAGCAAACTTATTATTGGTGGAAACGATGTGCTTGGTTCATCCAGCTATGAAATTTCAGCCGAAAAATATGTAATCAATGCAATCGCAAAAGACGCCGCAAATGCAGTTGTTTCCATTAAGGTAGATGGAGTTGCTGTTGAAAATGGTGCAACAATAAATGCCGCTGCAATTGGAGCTGCTCAATCAGTTCAGGTAACAGTAACAAATAATAATCAGACAAAGACTTATTCTTTGAGCATAAAGCGCATTTCTAAAGAAACAGATGCAACACTTTCAAGTATTAGCGTAAACGGTACGGGTATTGGCATTACGGCAACAACTTACACAGTTCCATATTCTGTGGATACTGTTTCCGTAGTTGCTACAGCTTCTTCTTCAAATGCAGCGGTTACTGTAACTCCAAGTGGAGCTCAGAGTATTGCTGCTGGTGCAAGCAAAGAATTTACAATTAAAGTTGTTGCCGGTGACGGAGTTACTTCTGCAACGAAAACTTTGACAGTAAGTCGTGCTGCTGGTAGTGCTGATGCATCTTTGGCAGAAATCCTTGTAAATGCCGTACCTGTTGGAAAGAATACAACAGCTTATGAAGTTTCTAACGCAGTTTCAACTGTAACAGTTATAGCTGTTGCATCAGATTCCAATGCAATAGTTGAAGTTACCCCAAGCGGTGCTCAGGAAATTGCGGCTGGTGCAAATAAAGTGTTTACAATTAAAACAACTGCTCAGAACGGAACTTCTTCTACAAAAACATTGACAGTTACTCGCAAAGCTTTGAATTCCACATTGAGAAGTCTTACTGTTGATGGACATGAGGTTTTCAGTGCGGGCACACAAACTTTCTCTTATGAATTGATTGGTGCAGAAGATTCTGTAACTCCAAAGATCATCGCAACTCCTTCTTCATCTGATTCAACTGTAACAGGAATCACTAATGAATCAATTGCTGATGGAGCAAACAAGAAATGGACAATTACAGTAACTAATGGAACTGCATCAACAGTATATAACCTTACTGTAAGCTACAAAAAGCAGGAAGTAATCGCTTCTTCTCAGTATTGGACAAACAAGGATGGTCGTAAAGGTACAGAAAAGACAATTTCAAGCTGGTCAGACTGGACAGATGCTGAACGCATTGCTCAAGGTGCCGCTTATGATGATCCACGTACATATAAGGGACATCAGGAAGTTCCGTATGATGCTTACTCATTGTATGCTGCTTACGACGATACAAACCTTTATGTAATGGTTGAGCTTGTAAACATTGCTGATGAACGTGCAACATTTATGAATCATAATTATGCTGGTTCAAATAATGCATGGTGGAACAATAGAGACACACCATTAGGATTTGTTTTGAATACAGGAAAAGGTGCAACTTCCAAGAAGCCGACCCTTGCAAATGAAGATGTTATTTGGGGAGCCATCAATTTCTCTGATGCATATGGATTTGACTGGTTGCTTTATGCATCTTCAAAATACGGAACTTTCAATGGTCAGCATGTTGGAGTTGGTACACCAGGTTTCTTCCACATAAATGAACAGGGATACTTCAGCTATGATAAAGATTACTGTCTTTCTGTTGGAACCACTGCAAATCCATCTGCTGGAACTTCAGGAATAACAATTCAGTACAAGAGAAAATGTGCAGTTTCGTCTTCAATCAAGTTTGAATCTACGCCAACTGATAACAGAACAACTTCTGCTCAGACAGGTAAGGATTTGATGCAGTCTGAAACTTACTCATCTTGCACAACAAATGATCTGGATATGAGCTATTGGTATACTATCCCGCTTGCTACTTTGGGAATTGATAAGGCTTATATCAAATCAAACGGAATTGGTATTCGTCAGCTTACAACAAATGGCGGTTCGTTGATGGACTGTTTGCCATGGGATCCATGTATGGTTGATGTAGCTTCTGAAGATTGTTCCGATGATGCTTCAACATCTAAAGAAAAGGAAGATGTGGATATGATGACTACTCCACAGGCTAGAATTGGAAAATAAAAAGTAGCGTAAAAAAAACTGCCAGAAAAACGGTCAGATTAATGACAGCTTTTTGGCAGTTTTGATTTATTAAAAAAACAACAGTTTATTTATTTTTATTCAAGATTCTTTCGTCGTATTTGCCAGTATCCAGGTCGATATAGCGAACGAAAAGGCTTACTTTGTTGTCTTCGTTGAGCCATGACCAGATGTTGTTTGTGAAAGTATCAATATCGCCTTCGATTTCTACAGGAGTTGGTTCGCCTTCGTAGCTTGGAAGAGGATTTCCATCACCCATGTAAGTGTGAATAAAATGGCCTTTTCCTTTCTGAGGTGCATCATAATTAAAAGTAAAGCGGAGTGTATTATCTGGGTTACCGTTATCGCTTTTCAAAATAGAAATGGAATAATTGTATTTGCCATCTGCAACTTCAAGAAGAGAAGAAATGCGAGGTGTGTAGTTTGGAGCGTCATGTTCGTATTTGCGGCTGCGAAGGGACTGTTCAAAAGTAAGTCCAGATTTAAGTCCTTCAAATATAGTATCTGTCTGGTCGCCATTAGTTACGATTGTCTGATTATTGAGGGTGCGCACAGCTGCATAAATGATAAGGCTTGGGTCGCCGGCAATAAGCGAAGGATCGAAAGCCTTTGTGCGGATGACTTCAGTTCCGTTTTCTTCTTCTTTTACAAAAATGCGGTTGCGGCTGCCTGCACTGCGTCCCATGGTCCAGTAAGCAGAAACAGCGTATTTTCCATCTGCAGAAAGGCCGGCAACTATGCCGCGTCCAGGATATGCGTTTGTTGTAAGTTCGTTTTTAAGTGATACAGTTTTCATGACAATTCCTTGTGTGGTTATGATTTTTGAAGATTATATAAAAAACGGTGGCGTTTTTCCACCGTTTCTTTTACGAATTAAAGAATAGCCTTTAAGAACTGCTGCAAGCGGTCGGTTTTTGGATTTTCAAAGATTTCCTTTGGAGTTCCGCTTTCCTTAATCTTTCCTTCTTCCATAAAAAGAACTCTGTTCGCAACTTCTCGGGCAAACCCCATTTCATGGGTAACTACAGCCATGGTCATTCCCGAATCAGCAAGTCTTTTCATAAGCTGCAAAACTTCGCCTACCATTTCCGGGTCCAGTGCAGATGTTGGCTCATCAAAAAGAATCACCTTTGGATCCATGGCAAGAGAGCGAACAATAGCAATTCGCTGCTGCTGTCCACCAGAAAGACTTGAAGGATATGCATCGGCTTTGTCGGCAAGTCCGATTTTATGCAGCAGCTCCAATGCTTTTTCGCAAGCCTGTTCCTTAGACATAAGTTTAAGAGTTACTGGTGCAAGTGTTATGTTTTGCAAGACAGTTTTGTGTGGGAACAGGTTGAAGTGCTGAAAAACCATATTCATGCGGCATCGAACTTGATTTATGTCTGTTGATTTGCTCATAATATCAACGCCGTCAAAATAAATATGGCCGGAAGATGGTTTTTCCAGAAGATTCATGCAGCGAAGAAGAGTGCTTTTTCCCGCTCCGGAAGGTCCGATAAGTACAATTTTTTCGCCTTTATCAATTTTCAGGTTAAGATTTTCGAATATTGTTAATTTTCCGTAAGAAAATGTAAGATCCTTAATTTCTATCACTTTTAGCCATCCTTTTTTCAACTAGAGAGAAAAGCTGTGTAAGTCCGATTGTAAGAATAAGATAAATAACAGCGCAGCTTATAAGAGGAATCCAGGCGTTGTATGTCTGATTTCTGATGTCGTCGCAGGATTTTTGAAGATCGGTGACGGCAATAAAGCTTGCTACAGAAGTTTCTTTTATAAGAGTAATGAATTCGCTTGTGTAAGTTGGCAAAACGGTTCTGAATGCCTGTGGAAGAATAATTCTGGTCATGGTTTGAGACCATGTAAGTCCAAGGGAACGGCCTGCTTCCATTTGGCCTGGATCTACACCCTGGATTCCGGCTCGGAAAATTTCTGTACAGTATGCGCCGGAGTTAATGCCGAATGCGATTATTGCAATGAGTTCTGCATTATTTCCAATAAGGGTTTGCGCAAAAACTACAAAATAGAAAATCATAAGCTGGGTGGCCATTGGAATGCCGCGAATAATTGTAGTGTATGTTCCAGCTATAAATCTTAATATTTTTGATTTTGAGATTTTAAATAGGGCAAAAATGCAGCCTAAAATTGAGCCAATCAAAATGGCAAAAAAAGCGATTTTTAAAGTGGTTTCAAGGCCTTGCAGAACTAACATCCATCTGCTTTTTGAAATCATGATTCTTTGAAATGTCTCAAACATCCTTTTTGTCCTTAAATAAAAAGTCCGGCTGATGGACTGAATTTGGAGTTCCAGTATAACAGCCGGTTTTTGTGAAATATAATCAGGCTATTTTCTGATGATGATAACCTGGTTTGATTCGAAATATGGTTCAGAGAAGTCAACAGACTGTCTTCTTTCGTCATTTGCAGTCATGCCTGCTGCGATACAATCGATAGCACCACTTTCCAAAGCTGTAAGAAGACTGTTGAAGTTCATGTCTTTGATTTCAAGCTTTTTGTTCAAATCGTTTGCAATGTATGAACAAAGGGTAATATCAAAACCAACAACATCTGATCCTTCTTTATATTCAAAAGGTGGGAAAGCGGCGTTTGTACCAACTTTTAAAGTGCCGTTTGAACCTGTAAGAGGAACGTTCATGAATGAAATTTCTGAGCCGTCTGTTGGAACGTATACAGAAAGCATTTCATCATATTTTCCGTTTTCACGAATAGTCTTAAGTGTTTTGTTGATGGAATTTAAAAGTGCTGTGTCGCCTTTGCGAACGGCGATTGAGTAGAATTCGCTTACGAATTTTACTTCACAAATTTTAAGATCATCATTGTTTTTTACGATTTCTTTTGCTGGAAGTTCATCAAGAACGATTGCATCGATGTTCCCGTTTTTAAGGGCGAGTGCTGCATCAATACCTGTCTTGAAAGAATGAACATCTGCATCTTTTACGTCCAAAACGTAAGTTTCACCAGTTGTACCTGCCTGAACACCAATTGCAAGGCCTTCAAGATCAGAAGCATCATTGATCTCTACAACTTTCTTTTTTGCACAACCAGTCATGGCTGTAATTCCTGCTAAAATGAGCAAAGCTCCAGTTATCTTTTTCATGTTTCCCCCATTTGGAAATTAATAATTAATATAGAAGAATTTATCATAATTTTTCATTATTGGATATAGAAGAATCCTGGTTTTTAGCTTCTTTCCAAAAAAACAGCATTTCTTTCAGGTGATTTTCATCCATTGGAAGATTGTTTTGTGCCATTGATTTTTCTACATGGCGAAATCTTTTGGAAAATTTTTTGTTTGCTTTTTCCATTGCAAGCTCGCTGTTTATGTTAAGATAGCGGCCATAATTTATTGCAGAAAAAAGCAGGTCACCCAATTCTTCTTCCAGATGAAGAAAAGCCTGGTTTTGCCTTTCACAGGAATTAACTGTAAGTGGCGATGGACTTCTTTGATTTTCTAAAGTTGTGCTGCAATTTGCAGCTGCATCGCTGTTTGATTTGTACAATTCATCCTGGGCGCTGAAAACTTCATTCATTTCTTCCAGAAGCTTTTCTTTTGCCCCGTCAATGCTGCTCCATTTGAATCCTTTTTTTGCAGCTTTTTTCTGCATTTTCTGTGCTTTTAAAAGAGGTGGAAAACCTTCTGGAATATCGTCCAGCACGGATTCACCTTTGCGACCTTCAATGTTTTCCTTGATTTTGTCCCACTGGGAAAGGACTTCGCTTCCTTCTGTAGGTTTTTGCGACATGCAGGCAGAACCTTCGCTTTGGGGAAATACATGAGGATGGCGGCGAATAAGTTTATCTGTCAGATCATTTATGGAATCTGCAATCAAAAATTGTCCGCTTTCCTCGTACATGTAGGAAATCATCATTGCATTCAAAAAAACGTCGCCCAATTCTTCTTTTACATGATTGATGTCGTTTTGACTGATGGCATCGCAAGCTTCAAAGGCTTCTTCAATCAAATCCTGGCGCATGGAAAGGGGAGTCTGATCAATATCCCAGGGGCATCCCCCTGGAGCGCGAAGAGTGCTGATTGTATCAAGGAATCTTGAGAAAGCTTCCATTGCTTTTTGTTTGTTTTGTTCGTTCATTGTTTGTTGTGCCTATGGCTATGCCATGAGCTTTTTCTTTCTCCATTCTTGGATTAGTTTTTGTGGATCTGTAGAAAAAAGTAATTTTCCTAAAAGCACTGCGGTTTGAGGAAAAATCTGTGACAGGATGATTTGTTCGTCGGATGTGAAAGAGCTAAGGACATAGTCTGCAATATCTTTTCCTGCAGGTTTGCTGATTCCAAACCGAAGCCGCCAGAAATCAGGAGTGCCGAATACAGATTTTGTAGAGCGAAGACCGTTGTGTCCACCAAGACCACCAGACCATTTAAGGCTCACTGTGCCAAGTGGCAATTCCAGCTCATCATGAACTACAAGCACTTCTTCAGGTTTGATTTTATAAAAGTTTGCCAGCTCGATGATGCTCAGTCCAGAATTGTTCATGTAAGTTTCTGGTTTCAGAAAGAAAATTTTTGAAGGGGCCTGATCGGGAATGCGCACAGGTGAGCCATCTTTTGCAGCTAGAACTCCTGCATCGCAAAGCCACCCAGCTAATTCAGATGGTTCGCAAACGGCATAATTGCCGTTGAACTTTTTCTGCCATGAAAGTCTGTTTGCAAATGGCAGTGAATCTTCGAACTGCCATGCAACGTTATGCCGTGTCTTTTCGTAATCACGGCCAAAATTACCAAGGAATGCTATAAGTTGAATCATTCCTTGATTATATTTTATTTATGCATTCTGCAAAAGAGCAAGAATCTCTTCTTTTGGTCTGGCACCGGCAGACTGGCTGACTACTTTGCCATCTTTAAGAACAACCAGATTTGGAATGCTCATTACCTGAAATCTGTTTGCCAGCACAATTTCATTGTCGCAGTCTACTTTACAGAATTTGTATTCGGGATGTTCTTCTGCCAGCTGATCAACAAGAGGCGAAACCATTCTGCAAGGTCCGCACCAGCTTGCCCAAAAATCGATAAGCACAGGTTTGTCGCTCTTTGTTACTTCTTCGTCAAAATTAGCCAAAGTCAAATTGATAGTTGCCATATAAAACTCCAATAAATTGTTTTGTTGCTTTAAATATAAGTGGCTCTGATATAAATCGGCAAGAAAAAAAGTTAAATGCAGCTAACGATTTATGGACTATGGCTGAACTCCCTCGATTATAAAGGTTGTTACGCTGTAAGGGGCAAGCTTTGCACTGAACGTTCCGTTATGTACTTCATCTGATGGAACTGGCTGCCAGTGTTCGCCGTCTTTCATTGTGCCTCTTGTGCGGAAAGCCTTTGTCTTTGATCCAGATTTAGAAAATTTTCGAAGATCAAGGGTGATTTCCCATTCCTCAGGTTTTTCATTTACGCAAACAGCTGCAATCTGACCATGCTCCTGATCCAAAGCGATCAGATCGTTTTGGAATGTGCCAAGAATTTTCATTCCAGGCTTTATGTATCTTGTGAATTGACCGTAAACAAAATATTTTTGGGTAAGAATGATGTTTTTGGAATCATGGTCGGCTACGGCGCATCCCCAATAACCTTTGTTCAAATCTACCATGCCGCTATCCATGCGTCCCATATAGCCGTCTTTGCAGATATGGTTGTCGATAATCTGCCACATGACCCAGGCAGAAGGGCGTAAAGTGCGAATGTCTTCGATGATTTTCTTTGCAAGCCACAAAGGGCAGCTCATTTCGTCTTTGAATTTTTTGTCCAGCATGGATCCACCGTCTACTTCGGACATCCATAATCCTTTGCCGGTTTTTTGAACAGCCTTGGACAATTCCTGTTTGTCGTAAATGTCGCCCATGTAAGTGTGGGTGTCGATTCTTTTTATGTAAGAAAGCGCTTCTTTTGAAAGCTTTTTGATGGCCTTTGTTTGGGAACGAACGCTGGTTTCGTCTGTTCCCGTGATTGTGATTTGGGAAAGGTTGTGTCTGTCCAAGGCTTTTTTAAGGGCTACCGTCATTTTTGATTGGGATTTACCAAATCCAAAATGGCAGCCTTCCTGTTTGTAGCTTTTTGCCCACCAGTATATGTTTGTAGGTTCGTTCATTGCGGAAATGCTTTGAAACTCAATGCCTTCATGGATTTTGAAATGCTCTGCAACAGTGGCCAGATATTCTGCAAAATCGTCATAGGATTTGCTTTTGAGATTGTCAAACAGACCGATTACGGCACCGGAAGTGCAGCCGCTTTTTGTCATAAAATAAGGAGCAGAGTTGGCAAAAGCTTCAAAATGAAACGGCTTGGAAATGGAGGCGATTTTTGAAAGCACATTTCGCTGATTTTTGTCCAGATCCCAGTTGTATTCATACTGATTCTTGCCTTTTTTTACAAGAAAGCCTTCCATCATGGAATCGGTTCTGGTAATGTGGTTGTGCTTTGGGTTGTCGCCGCCACCAATATTATAACGCACGATATTCAGGTCCAGCCCCTGGTCTGAAAAAAACAGTTTTGCGCTCTGATCGGTAAGTTCCTGTGAATAACCAAGACGGTTTGCCCACCAGCAAAGGCTGGTTCCCCAGCCTTCCCAGATGCCATCGTTGAAAGGCGATGTCTGCTGTGGATCGATTACAAGAAAGCGGGAGGCTGCTGTATTTTTTAATGTGGAATCGCTGCTGCTTTGGGCAAAAGCGATTGTTCCAAGAAAAAAGGCTGCGACAATGCCAGAAATTTTCTTCATCATTTTCATTTTAATTCCTCATTTGTGAAAGACGCTGTAAATCCTTTGCAAGTATTTTTGTGGTTCCAAGATTTTTTATTTCCGATTCGCAAAGCGCTTTTGCATCGCTGGTTTTGCGGCTGTTTACAAGGACAGCGATTTTGTTGTGGATTTGCGCTTCGTAATTATGGCGCAAAACTCTATTCTGTTCCCTGATTTTTGAATCAGATGGAAATTTTATGCAGGCCTGATCGGAAAATCTTATTGCACGTAATGCTGCGCCATCAGTTTTTTCATTATAAAGTCTGGAAGCCTCGTTTGTATATGCGTAGGAAATTAATGATCTGTAATCCTTACTGCTAATATTTTGTTTGTTTCCTTCTATTGAATTGATATTTTCTTCAAAAGTTTTTTTATCAAGTTCCCATACAAGTTTGTTTGCAATCGTTATCTGTTTTGTTTCCAGATAATTTTGACGGGTGGCCGCATCTTTATATTTTTCAATAAATTCCAGCGATTTTTCATATTGTTTTTTTTTGCAAAGTTCTGATGCATAGCTTGTAATTACGTAATCACAGTTGTTTTGAATTACTGGATCAAAACCGAATTTATTCTGGATCAAAAGTGCAAAATCCAGCACAGCAGGATTAAGGTTTTTGCCGCTGTAATCTACAACCACATTGGCAATGCAGCGTCTGATTTCTGCAATGGCGCTGGTCTTTTCGCCAGCTAATGGCGAGTTTTCCAAAAGCGATCCATCTGAATTCAAAGCCCCTTGAAGCCTGGCCTGATTGATGGCAAGGGGAATTGTTTCTATATCCTGATGCCTGGTTTGAAGCACATGGATTCGGTTTATGTAAATCATGGAAAGAAGACGCTTGTCATTTACGTTTTTTCGATTTTTGTAATTGCTGGCAGGAACTTTTACCCATACTTTCTGGCCAGGTTTATTGGATTGAAGCTCAATTTTTGTACCTGGAGCAAATCCGTAGGGGTTTGTGGTTTCAACGTCGAATTCAATGCCGTCAATCTGAACCGTGGCAAAAGCATGATTTGGACATTCTACAGGGATGACTGGAATGCCAAGTCTTTTCATAAAGTACATGAATATTGCAGTTGCGCTTACGCAGTTGAAGATTCCTTTCTGCAAAAGCAAATCGGTTTTTGTCTGTAATGCGTTATATGAAAGGAAAATATCGTTATGGATAAAAAAAAGAACCTGTCGGATTGTTTCCTGCATGTCGTCTTTGCCGATGGATTTCTGATTTTGAATTTTCTGGAAAAAATCCCAATGGTTTTCAAGTTTTGCCATAGATTCATCGATTGAAGAGTCTGTTGCACCACTGGCAATAAAGCTTGTTCTGATGAAAGTGTCTGCGTCCATTGTTTCTGGACCAAATGCAATCTGGTCTGTTATGCGGGAATCTGGAATCAGATTGATGGATGGGAATGTGTTGTCTGTTGAGGACTGAGCAAAAAACGGCAGCGCAAAGATTGCTGCCGCTAAAAGCGAAAGAAATTTCTTCATAATGGAATTATAATATGATAAGAGTAAAAAATCATTTAGTTTGCTTTTTTTTAGCTCTCATATTATTTTTAAACTATGAAAATTCCAGCTGACTTTGTTGTACGACAGTTTTTGCGCACATATTTAGATGCTTTCTCAATTGATGAATTCCGCGTCATGCTTAACAGAATCGGTGTTAAGAATACAAAGGAAGAATGCGTTGAATTCCTTGACTCGGACGAAAGTGTCTTTGCTTTAGCCAATGGAATGTACATTACCCGTGCCAGCGCATTTACAGGTAAATATTTTAGTTTTAAGCCAAGCCGTAAAGAAATTGAACAAGGCATGTTTATTATTGGTCACCGCTGCATGCCTTTTGTTGATCCGGATATTCTTTCCTGCGCCATTCAATTCAGGTATAAGGGAAAACTTTTGAGTACTTGCGTTGGCGAGTATGATTCGTCCTTTGCATTGGAACATTACACTCTTTACGGTGAGGAATTTTCTACCCAATATATTGCAGCGGATCCTGCTAATGCAGGATTGGATCTGGCTGCCCTGGATTTTAGTTTGCCTCCAAAAGTAAATCTAACGGGAATAAATATGGAACCATTGTTTCAGGATGGTTTTACCCTTGGAGACAGGCTTTTGTGTCGTGTAGTGAATTGGGACGAAAATATTGTGGAAGTCAGCATCCTTCGAAGAAATCAGTCGCCTTTTCAAATGACGCTTTCCGACGTTGGGCGGGAAAACTGGTATAAGCTTTTGGAAACGATTTTGGAACAAAGTTTTGATGCAATTGGTCCTACGCGCTCAATCGAAGAGCAGCTGGCAATAGTTTTTGCTGATCGGCACGCTGAACTTTGCATAAGGAATTGCGGCTCCATTGAAAAGTTGTTTTCCCGAACAAAGAAAATTGATTTTGAGCTGTTTGGGGTGGAAACAAGGCTTTGGCATAAAGGCCAGGATGTTCCGGCTGTTGGAAGATGGAATTCACGCAATCTGCAGGAAGCTGCAGATTGCATTCCTTCGTTTGGAACAGAGATTCTGGCAGAACCTTTGCCGCAGTTCATGCTTGACTCATGCATTCGGGACCAGATATATAAAGGCGAAAAGGATTTTGAAAAGATTTTCCATGACCTTTATCCGAATTTTTACAGATTTCCGGCCGCTCAACAAAAACTCATGTTGTTGAATATCAAATCTAGACATGATATACTCAGTCGTAGATATAATCGCTTTGCAGATTTTAATCTGGGACCGATCAGGCATAAAGCGCTGGAGCTTTTTGTGACGGTGAACGATCTGGTTTGTGCCATAGATATGGCCGGAACAGATTTGACCAGATATCCGCAGCAGCAGCTGGTGATTCTTTCGCAAATCTTTGGTCATGTGATGCGGCTGATTGATTCCATGGAAAATGAACCGGCTGCAATCTTGAACGAGATTAACGAGGTTGACCTTTCCATAGAGGGAATGTCCCTTAATTTTGAAGGCATCTGCGGTGATTTGAAGAGGGTTCTTGAATCGGAAGCCAGAAATGGTTTTAGTGTGATATAAGCTTTCACTCTGGAGGAGTTTATGGCAGTTGATATAGCATCTCTTATTCATAAGGGTGGTGTTTTTATGGACATTTCGGGAGATACTCCTGAAATGGTTTACAGACAGATTTGTGATTCCATGCAGCTTCCTTCAGATATTACCGCAAATACTATTTACAATGCATTGTGCGCACGAGAAAAGGTAATGAGTACGGCTGTAGGAAACGGCATTGCACTTCCACATTCTCGTATGCCTATTCTTACAAATGAAGATGAACAAAGGATTTGCGTAGTGTATCTGAAAGAACCTATGGATATGAAAGCTCCAGATGACTGTAAGGTAAGCGTTATGTTTATTCTTTTGACAGCAAATCCAGAAACACATCTTCAAGTTCTTTCAACTCTTGTTTCATTGTTCCAGAAAAAAGAATTTAAAAAGCTTTTGGAAAATAAAGCTGGTGAAGCTGAACTTTTGGCTGCAATACGAGGGTTATAGTTTTGAAAACAAAAAGGTCGCCTTATTAAGGAGACCTTTTTTGTTTATATAGTTTGTCCAATAATAGGAGAAAATGATGAACGAGAAAGCGATTAAAGCTGTGGCAACTTCAATCAGAAGCTTGTCAATGGATGCCATTCAGAAGGCTAATTCTGGACATCCGGGAACTCCACTTGGTGCAGCAGAAGTAGCTGCAGTCCTCTACGGAGAAATCCTTAAGCACAATCCTGCTGATTCTAAATGGGCTGACAGAGATCGATTTGTTCTGTCTGCTGGTCATGGTTCAATGTTGTTGTATTCAATCCTTCATTTGAGTGGATACAAAGTTTCTATGGATGACATCAAGTCTTTCCGCCAGGTTGGTTCAAAATGTCCAGGACATCCTGAATACGGTATGACTGACGGTGTTGAATGTACTGCAGGCCCTCTTGGACAGGGTGTTTCTATGGCTGTTGGTATGGCTATGGCTGAAACAATGCTTGCTGCACGTTTCAATACAAAAGAACATAAGATTGTTGATCACTATACATATTCACTTGTTGGCGAAGGTTGTCTTGAAGAAGGTGTTTCTTCTGAAGCATGTTCTTTGGCTGGTACACTTAAGCTTGGAAAGCTCATCGTTTTCTATGATCAGAATAAGATTTCCATTGACGGTTCAACAGATATCACTTTTGACGAAGACATCGGAAAGCGCTATGAAGCTTACGGATGGCAGGTTCTTAAGGGAGATATGTACAAGCCTGAACAGATTATTAAGCTTGTAGAAAAGGCAAAGAAGAATACAACTCAGCCAACTCTTATTATGCTTAAGTCAATCATCGGTTACTCTGCTCCAAAACAGGGGTCTGCCGATACACACGGTGCAGCCCTTGGAGAAGAAGGCTGCAAGAAAGCAAAGGAATTCCTTGGTATTCCAAGCGACCAGACTTTCTATGTTGTGCCAGAAGCATACGAATACTTTGCTTCAAAGAAAGCTTCATTCCAGGCCTCACAGGACGCTTGGAATGCTGAATTCGAAGCATGGTCAAAAGAAAATCCTGATCTTAGAAAGAAGTGGGATGCATACTGGAATGATGAAGCAACAGCAGATGTTGCAGATGTAGAATTTGGTGCTACAGATAAGATGGCTACTCGTGTAGCTGGCGGAAAAGTTTTGAACATGATGTGCCAGAAGTATGGAAACCTTCTTGGTGGTTCAGCTGACTTGGCTGGTCCAAACAAAACAGATCTTAAGGATTGTGATGGAATCTATTCTCCTTCAAACAGAATTGGCCGCACAATCGAATATGGTATTCGTGAATTTGCCATGAGCGCAGTTTGTTCAGGTATGAGACTTCATGGAGGTCTTCGCCCATTCTGTGCAACCTTCCTTGTATTTGCAGATTACCTTAGACCACAGCTTCGCGTTGCTTCATTGATGAAGCTTCCTTTGATCTATATCTTTACTCATGATTCAATTTACGTTGGTGAAGATGGTCCAACTCACCAGCCTGTAGAAACACTTGCTTCTTTGAGAGCAATTCCTGGTGTTCAGGTTCTTCGTCCTGGCGATGCTCAGGAAACAATGGAAGCTTGGAAAATGGCTATGGCTTCAAAAGATCATCCTGTTTGTATCGTTCTTACCCGCCAGGATCTGGTTGGTTACGAAAAAGAAGATGCTGACTGGAAGAAAAATATTGCCAAAGGTGCTTACATTGCAAAGAAGGGCACAGATTCTCCAGACATTACAGTTCTTGCAACAGGTTCTGAAGTTTCTATGGCTATTCAGGCTGCACAGATGGTTAGCGACAAAAATGTTCGCGTAGTTTCTGTCATTGATTTCAACAAGTTTGATGAAATGAGCGAAGCTGATCAGGCTGCCCTTATTGGTGGCGCTAAGCGTGTAGTTTGTGCAGAAGCTGGTATCAGTGCTAACTGGAAGGCTTATGCAACTAGCCGCGCAGATTTGTTCTGCATCGACCGCTTTGGTGAATCTGGTCCAGCAGCAAAGGTAGCTGAACACCTTGGATTTACTGCTGCTAAATTGGCAGAAGAGCTTAAGAAATAGTTTTTGCTGAATAATGAGAACGGGGCTGTCCCAAAAGTATGCATTACGGTGGTTGAGTTTATCGAAACCACCACATTTAGTGTAGCAGTCATTGAGCGCTACACTAATTACTTTTGGGACAGCCCCGATTTTTTTTTAGCTATTGCGTTTTTTTTTCTGAAAAGACGGGCGTTGCGGGCCAAAAAAAGCAAACAGGTTTTCCGGCCCGCTGGGTGGGGTAGCCTGCAACGTAGTGCAGGCGTAGGGCGGTTCTCCGCCCTTCAAAATTTAAATCTATTCAACAAGAATTTTTTCGATTTCTGCGATGTAGATGGAATGCAGGTCGCCATTTGTGTAGTTTTTGTTAAACGGCTCTTCTTCCATAAAGCCTTGGCGCTCCATTTTTGTGGTGTAGATTTTTTTGCAGATGAGCGAGGTTTTTGCCTGAGGAAAGTAAGGCACACCGTTTTCGTATTCCACTTTCAGGTCGGTTGCGCTGACTTTGTCGGTATCGCGACCGCTTGTGGTGCTACAAACTTTGTGCACGCTTTTAAGATTAGGCGGCATGATGCTTACGCTAAAACGTTCCTGCTGATCTAAAAGCTTTTTTGTGTAGCGGCTTTGTCGAATGTAAACGGTGACTGTGGGTTTGTTCCAGAAAATTCCAAGGGAACCCCAGGAAGCGGTCATCATGTTCACTTTGTTCTGATCTTTGTCATGTGCTGTAACCAGCATCCATTCATCGCCAATAAGGGTGAATGGGTTTTCTTTGAATTGATCTACGGTTATTTCTTTCATAAGTTGATTATATCATGATTTACAGGGATTGAGAGAGAGAAAATTGCGCCTGTTTGTCCGTCATCTGTGGATTTTGCAGAGATAGAACCGCCAAGCACATTCATTATTTCTTTTGCGATTGAAAGACCAAGCCCTGAACCACCTGCTTTTCTGTTGTGGGATTCGTCCCCGCGATAGAAGCGGTGGAATATGTGTGGCAAAACTTGAGGGGTTATTCCGGGGCCGTTGTCTGTAAAAGTGATGGTGGCATTTTGGGAATTTGACTCAACGTGGATTTTTATGGTACATGGATGCTCGGTGCAGAATTTTACGCTGTTCTGGGTGATGACTGTGCATACCTGGTGCAGCAATTCCAAATCGGTAGTGATTGTGATGTCATTTTTGGATGTAAGGTCAGTGATAATTGTAGTTGCAGGGCTGTAGGAAGCCACATCTTCAGTGATTCTGGTAATGAGGCTTGAAATGGTGAATGAGGATGGAGAAAGCTTTACGTCTTTGTTTTCCAGATGTGTGAGCTGCAAAAGATTTGTGATGATTGAGCTCATGGTTTTTGTTTCTTTCGAGATTGCTGCAAGGGATTTTTCAAGCTGGGAAGGATCGTCTTTTCCCCAGCGCTGCAGAAGATTTGCATGGCCCTGGATTACGGCCACAGGTGTTTTGAGTTCATGGGAAACGTTGCTTGTAAAGGCCCGCTCTTTTTCGAAATCTGCCTTAAGTCGGTCAAAAAGATCATTAAAGGTTTTTGCCAGCAGATTGAGCTCGTTGTCTTTTTTTGTGACTGGAAGTGAACTTTCCAGATTTGAGCTGGAAATGCCTCGGGCGGCGCTGGTGATTTTGGAAATTGGTTTCATTGTGTTTTTTGAAATCAAATAGGCGGCGAAAAACGAAAGTATAAGCAGAGGCAGGAATATTATCAGTAGGGAAACTGGCAGATATGACAGAAATTTTTCGATGGAATCCTGGTCCATGTTCATGCTGGCCTGAAAAAGGTATTTTTGATCTGATGAGACGGAACTGACGTACATTATGTTCAGGTCGCCGTCGGTGTAATAGTCTTTCTGGGTATAGTGAACAGCTTTTCCCCCTGTATCATCCATAACCGGGATAAATGGATCGTTTGAATATATTATTTCGAGGGTATCATATTCGGCGATTGTCCAGCTTATAAAATATGGGATTTTAGTTATTTCGTTTTTCAGCAAATCCTCCTGGCGGCCGTTTTCGATCATGTTTTTCAATGTGCTGATGGAATTCGAAAGAATACGTTCTTCCCTGTTTCTTACTTGTTTTGTGACTATGAAAATCAGGGAAAGGGAAAGCAGCAGAACAAAAACTGCCAGGAAAACGGAAAACTTCAGTGCTATGGACCAGGAAATGGATCTTCTTTTCAATTTTTTGCTCCAGAAACTATTGGTTGTGCAGACAAAACTATTGGTTGTGCAGGTTTTCGCTGTCCCTTATGATGTAGCCTGCGCCGCGGACCGTAGAAATGAATTCGGTTCCGGATTCCCGGTCGATTTTGTTGCGAAGGTAACGGATGTAAACGTCAACGGCATTGTCTTCGATGTAATGATTGTCACCCCAGACTTCGCTGATGATTTGATCCCGGCTCATGACTTTGTTTGCGTTCTTCATCAAAGTTTTGAGCAGAAGATATTCTGTTTTTGAAAGCTCCACTGGATTTCCGTCAAGCATCGCTTCCATGCTGTCTGTGTTTAGCGTAAGGTTTTTGATTTTTATGGAAGACGGCTGCTGCTGTTTCTTTGCGGCGCGGCGCAAAATGGCTCGCACTCTGGCCAAAAGTTCTTCGATTTCGAATGGTTTTGCAAGGTAGTCGTCTGCTCCTGCATCCAAACCGTTTACTTTGTCGAAGGTTTCGCCCCGGGCTGTCACAAGAATTACAGGAACTTCCGATGTTTTTCTGATTCGGCGAAGTACTTCAAGTCCGCTCAATTGTGGAAGCATTATATCAAGCAAAATTATGTCGTTTTTTGTGCTTTCAAAAACCGAAAGGGCTTCTCGTCCTGTGGCAGCCGTATTAACGCCAAATCCTTCGTGTTCAAGTTCTGCCTGAACAAAGCTTCTGATTCCTTCATCGTCTTCAACTATAAGAATATTTTCCATGTTATTTTCCTGATTAGAGTTTTGCGGTGTTTGGGGAAAGGTTTTCCCCATTAAAAGATTTTACCCCGTTTATGGAAATATTCCCTGACGGTGCCTGACATTCCAGTTCTATTTCCATTGACCGACCGCTTCTGTCAAATCTGATTTGAGCATTGTATGGTGAAGATGAAATTGCTTTTCCATTTATCAATATGTTTGATTTTGCAATTGTTTGTGGATTTACCGGAGAAGAGAAGCTTACTGTAATGCGATTTGCATTTTTAGAGACTGATGTAATGGAAAATCCTTTTTGATTGTTTTCCAGCCGCATTCCATGATATGGAACAGAATTTCTTTGGGCTGAGGCTTGGCCGAAAACTTGTGTTAAAACTACAGAAAGAATTAAAAAAAATGATGCGATTCTTTTCATATTTTTCCTTATAAATACATTCATTTTACTTTAATTTTGCTGCTTTTCCTATGCAAAATTATGAGAGTTTTCTCATTTTATTTAAAGAATGCTCTAATTTGTGTTGTTCTGCGTTGTGGTATTCTGAAAATGTCCTTGAGGAAAAGGGCCTGAAATGAATACAAATACAAACCGCTGGTTTGAACTGTGAGGTGAATATTATGAATAAAAGAATGATTAAGTCAGTATCGATTGGAACTATTGTTTTGCTTTTGGGAGCAGGCAGCGCTTTTGCAGAAGGAAAAGGTAATGGTTATGGTAAGGAAAAATCAAGGCCTGGAGCAAGTGCAGGTAACTGGTCAGAAAAGAAGCAGGGCAATAATGGAAACGGTCGTGGATGGGAAAGAAAGCCTGAATCTACAAGAAGGGAAATGAAACGAGGAAATCACAATGGTCATGGTGATCGTGATAAAAAAATAGAAGAAAAAAATAAGACCGGAAAAAAAGTTACAACCATAATTGTAAAGCCAACTACTGTGGTGTTGGAAAAAAAGCCGAAGCCTACGGGAAATGGTACGGTGATTGGAACTGTAAAGCCTGGAAAAGTTGTAAGACCTGTTTCCAGACCAGCCGGAAATCATGTTCCTTCACCAAAACCAGTTGTAAAGGTTGTTGAAAGACCTTCTGTAAACGTTTCTGAAAAAGATCTTCTGGCAGCTGGAATCGGTGGAATGCTGGTAGGCGGATTGTTTGCCACATTGATGGCTGCATCCAACTAAAATGTGGATTTTGGGTGGGAATCTCATTGAAGGGGTTGCCCTGCAGAAAAGCGGTGATGCTACAGCGCATCCAGTCTTTTTTGCAGGGCTTTTTTATTGATGCTGCGCTTTTATTGCAACACGCTTATTCCAGATGCAACACGCTTATTCCAGAATCAGGTCGCAAAGAGTGGCTCCGCTTGCTTTTACAAGATCATCTGGCTTTATTGCCAGCTGCAAACCCCGCTGGCCTGCAGAAATGTGAACTTTTTCGTAATTCAGTATGCAGTTGTCTATGAAGGTTCTAAATTGCTTTTTCATGCCCAGCGGGGAACATCCGCCGCGAATGTATCCTGTGAGTGCCAATAGCTCTTCGGGTTTAACAGGGGTTATTTCCTTGCAGCCGGCTGCGGTTCTGGCTTTTTTTAGATTGATTTCGTAAAGTGCGCTCTGGCAGAATACGCAGATTTCTTTTGTGTCGGTTCTCATGACTATTGTTTTGAATACGCATCCTGGTTCAATGCCAAGTTTTGCTGCCGTCGCTTCGGCGGCGCCACGGCTCAGTTCATGTTCGCCGTCATCATCGTATTCTTTTGCTTCGTATGGGATTTTTTTTGCATCAAGGATGCGCATGGCGTTGGTTTTCTTCATATGCCCTCGCTAAAATATTGGTTTTGCTTTTTAAGCTTGCACTTCATAATAATTTATTGATTGGCAAAAAAAAAATCAAATGCTTCCGTTCGGAGCCGGCTTTCGCCTGCATGGTTGAGCTCGTTGTACTGGTGGTGGTGCCTGGCGGCACAGGAACTGGTACAATCGCTCAAAATGCAGCGAAAGCGCGAACCCTCTCTTTCACATTTGATTTTTTTTACGCAGAGCAAATATTGGAAATGCTGTGCAAGCTAGTAAATCAAATGCTTCCGTTCGGAACAGGCTTTCGCCAGCATTGGTTGAGCTCGTTGTACTGGTGGTGGTGCCTGGCGGCACAGGAACTGGTACAATCGCTCAAAATGCAGCGAAAGCGCGAACCCTCTCTTTCACATTTGATTTTTTTTACGCAGAGCAAATATTGGAAATGCTGTGCAAGCTAGTAAATCAAATGCTTCCGTTCGGAACAGGCTTTCGCCAGCATTGGTTGAGCTCGTTGTACTGGTGGTGGCAAACATTCCCAATGAGAGATGGTCAGGACTTTCTTTGCCCATGCTGCACAGGACCCATGTTTTTCAGCGATAGCAAAAAATGTTTTATCACAATTTGTTATAAGTTGTTTTTATTTAAAAGTTGTTATAAAATAGCAGTGTTCACTTGCTGAACGATACAAGCTTTCGCTTGAAAAATCTGCGGCTTTTGCTGCTTGTTTTGGAGATCAATATGAAAAAAATGGCATTGGTAGTTACAGCATGTGCAGTTCTTGCACTTACATTCGCTTCTTGCGGAACAACAAAAGGAACTGTAAAAGCACTGAATGCAGCTACTGGAACTTCTGCACCAGATGCTGATGCTGGACAGAAGAAATAAGTTTCTGCTTCTTTTAAAAGAAAAGGCTGTATTTTTGCGTAAGGGTTTTATGCCTGATGAAATGCAAAATGCGGTCTTTTTTATTTTAAAATGATTTATGGAATATTTGTGAAAATTGGAGATGGTTTTACAGACTAAAACTGATTCCAATTTTTGTTTTGAATGCGCTGTAGGATTCGCCTTCCTGCTGCTGATTTGGCCGGCCGTTTTTATCGGTTTTGCCTTTTGTGAAAAGCTGCAGATTCAGCTCCATCCGGGTATTGATGGAAATCAGCGAAGAGATTGTAAAATCGTTTTGGAAAGTAAATTTCATGTTTCCAAAATAATTGTATATATAGCCTTCTGTGTAGAAGTTTTTGTTTTTCCCAAGATGCTGGTCTTTTGTGTAGCTGTATGTGAATGGAGCAAAATGAAAGCCAAGTCCAGTTCGCCACTCCTTAATGAAGTTTTTTGAAAGTTCCAGTCCTGCCATAAAATAAAAAGTTTGATTTAAATAGTCCACTCCTGCAAGATGATATTTTCCGTCAGGAAAGTAATGTGAATAGGGACTGTCCCAGCTGTGGGTTTTTCCATCCGAAGTATAAGAAGAGTCGCCGTACCAGCCGCGGCCGTTTTTGGCGCTGAATGAAATGTACGAATAAGACGCTGTTATTGAAGGAGTAATCTGCATGAAAGGAAGATCCACTTCATAGGCAAAACCTGTTTGCGCATCAAAGGCACTGTTCAGATGATTTTCGCTGATGGAATAATTGAATTTCATCCCATTTTCAAGGTAGTCGCTGTCCATCATGGAGCCGCACTTTCCAGGAAGCTTTGTGGAAAGATCAATAAAAAAAGAAAGCTTTTTGTATTTAACCCTTGTTTCAATTCCAGCAAGATAGGAAAGTTTTTGGGTCCATTCCAGAAGGCTGCACTGGCGATCTTTATATCTGGAAAAATCTTCGTAATAATATGCTTCCTGGAAAGTGCTTTGCTCAAGCCCTGCATAAGGAGTAAAGGAAAAGTGTAATTCTTTTGCAAAAACAGGCATTGCGGTCAAAAGAAAGATGGAAACTAACGCAATTTTGAGCTGTTGTTTACTGAATGTCATAAAAGGATTTTATCAATAAAAAAAGGGACTGTCCTGAAAGTTCGACGTACGGTGGTTGAGCCCTTCGACAGGCTCAATGACCGCTACAGTCATTACTTATTGGAAAGTCCCTTTCATAAAAAGCTAACTATCTGGCAGAAATTAGTCTTCTTCTACATCGCAAGCTTTGTAGTCACCATGGAATGTCCATGTACCAGTAAGTGTACCACATCCTGTGATTCCTTCATCACCTGCTTCACGTTCACTTGGGTAAACATTAGCGTATACAGCAAGCTTGTTCTGTGTAGGTTTATCTCCAGTATAATCTGTTGCGATTGTTGCAAGACAATCTCCTTCTTCAAGCTCTACTTTGCTTCCATTTTTGTCGATAAGGTTGCCATCTTTATCAAGCTTTTTGATTTCGTTTTTCAAAAGGTATACTTTGTAAACCCATTCGCCTTCTGCATAAGCTGTTCCTTTTGTATCTGTACCCTTTGCATCCATTTTTTTCTGAATTGCATAGGCAGTAACTGTTACAGTATCGCCGTCTTGTGTACCTGTAGCATTCTGGAAAGCTTCTTTATATACGATTTCTGTAGCAGGACCATCTTCTGTATGACCATTTTCTCCTTTTTTATATGCACCAAAGTTGTCATCCTGAATATCTTTTACACCTGTAAATCTTGAAATGTAATACTTAAGTGCGCCGGTATCACCATCTGTCTTTACGCCAACTACATCGAAGCTTCTAGTTGTTTTTTTGCTTCCTGCAAGGTCAAAAATAAGACCCATTACACCCGAACCTGCTGTTTCTGCAGACTGGTTTTCGAATGTGAATTGTACTGCTGCACCAGCGTGTTTGTAGGTGGTGTCCCTGTATCCACGGCTGATTTTTGTGCTATCGTTTGTGTAGTCGATAGAATATTTGCTGTTGCTACCTTTGATCATATTGTTTGGATCGTCATCGCCAGATCCACAAGATGTCAAACCAATTACAGCTGCTGCTGCTACTGTTGTCAAAAGAATCTTTGAAAGTTTCATTATGAACTCCATGATGATGGCAAAGCCACCGTTTTATTTTATACAGGCATACACCTGCATTTTGTCCCAAACAAGACATCCTAATTTTATAACATCATGTAAATAATATCAACTTATAACAAGTTGTAATATTAAATAAAATCCAGCAGAATCAAAAAAAGCTCAGATGCCGATTTAGAATCAGGGTGTCATTATTTGAACCCTTTCATGCTATAATAGATATAATAGCATGCCGTTGCTGCATTTTTGGGAGTGGATATGAGTGAGAAGATAATTGAACCGTTGGAAATCCGCAAAGTTCTAAAAGACAAGCTTCAAAAAAAAGATGTGATATTTGTTTTTCCAACTGACATCGATACAAACACCTGGGCAGATTGGGTGGTTCAAAATCCTGAAGAATCTGGAGTAAAAACCGTGGACCTGGGAAGATTTTTGCCTTGGGATAACTTTAAGGAACAGTATCTTTCTGTCAGGAAAGACGGTTATCATGCTATTCCTTCCATTTTGCGAAAATTTTTTGTCTACCAGATTCTGGAAGAAAACGCACAGGCTAAAAAAAATGGTGCCCCGCTGTTTTTTTCTACTATTATAAATCCTCAATTCGCAGAAAATGCGCTTTTCTTTACGGACTGGCTTTCTAAAAATCTTACGGCTCTTGATATGTGGCATAAACGTTTTGTGGAAAAGATTGAGCAGAACGGAATTGATCCTGATGGTGAAGATCAGGATTACGAAAAGCTTTATCAGCGTTATTGCGATTTTTTGGAAAATCACAAGATGTTTGAGCAAGCCTGGTGCAATCCTGATTTTGCGGAAAATGGAACTGGTTTTGTTTTGTTCTATCCAGAAATTCTGGAAGATTTTCTGGAATATGAAGGGATTTTGAAAAATGCGCAGAATGTGCAGATTGTAAAAGTGCCGTCACTTGAAGATGCCAGGATTTGTGGCACAAAATACGAAAATTCCCGCACGGAATTGCGCAAAACGGCGCTTAATATCAGAAGGCTTGTGGAAAAGGGCGTGATGTGGAACCAGATTGCCGTTCATGTGCCGAATCTGGAAAATGTGCGGCCATATATCGAAAGGGAATTTCGTAATTATTGTATTCCTTTTGTGGTGCGCGCAGGCTTTCCGTTTACGGTTAATTGTGCCGGAAATATTTTTGAGCTTTTGAATGAATGTAAAAAAACGGATTTTTCCTATGAAAGTGTGCGGGAACTTTTGCTGAACGGTTATGTGCCATGGAGCAAGGCAAACGAAAATGGGCAAATTTCTGACTGGATGCTGGAACTGATAAAAGTGGGATGTGAACGGCACTGTCTTTGTTCCTATAAAAAAACATGGGATGATGATCAGGTAACTGATTCCTGGGTAGAAACCCTTAGTACTGGTGGAAACGAAACGAATCTGATTCTGGAGCGGTACAGCAAACTTAAGGCTGCGGTGAATAGAATTTGTGAGGCAAAAACCTTTGAGGAGGTACGCACCGGTTGGTTTGCATTTAAAAACGGTTTTCTTGATGAAGAAAGATTTACCGAAAGCGCAAATAACATTTTGAGCCGCTCAATAAAATATCTGGAAGAGCTTAGTCAAATCGAAAAAGATTATTTTGAACAGATGGGATTTTCGGTTCAAAATCCATTTGAATTTTTCCTGAATGAATTGAAGGGCAAAACCTATACTCCTCAAAATTCCAGTGACGGGGTGAATGTTTTTAATTACAGGGTAGCTGCCTGCTCTGCATACAAATACAATTTTGTGCTTAATTGCAGCCAGAATGATGTGTCAGTAACGTTCAAGCAGCTGGATTTTTTGAATGACATCAAACGAAAGACATTGGGAATGGGAACTGTGGACGTTTCAAAACAGTTTCTGTGGCTTTACAACAAATTTGCAGATGAAGGTAAGCAGTATTTTACTTGTTCCGAAAACACATTTGACGGTTTTGCGATTCCGCATAAATTTTTAAGCGTGGAAGATAAGGTTACGGGTGAAAACAAATCAACTTTCAGGGATGAAGATGATTTTGTGAAAAATGAAAAATTGTGGTTCTGTCATGGAAAAGATTCTGAGCAGGCGCCAAAAACGTTGAGTCATCTGCAGGTAAAAGAATTTGAAGCCTGGAAGAAAAAGCTTTATTCTTCAGAAGAAAGCCAGGCTGATTATTCTGTTTGCGATGAACTGCAGAAAAAAGTTCACCACAAGCTTTATGAAGACATGAACAGAATCTGTGCTGAAAATCCAAAAACCGGTCCAGATAAAATAAAAATTACTCAGACGGATTTGAATGCTTTTTATCCTTGCCCCCGAAAGTGGCTTTTTTCTTCGGTTTTGCAGATGAAGGAAGATTCGCTGGAAACGGATTTGATGGATCAGTTTGAAATGGGAAACCTTTATCATCTGATTGTCCAGAAGGTAATGGAATCTATTCGCGATCAGAAAATAAGTCCTGTATTGCAGGATGAAAGTACTGCCGGTGGTGAAAAAAGCGAAAGACAAACTGGTTCTTTTGAAAAAACGGTTTTGAGCCTTATAGAAAAAAGTTTTGATGAAGCTGTGGTTTTGCGCCATTATTCAAAAATGCCCCTTGTTTTGGACATGATAAAAAGTCAGAAGAACGCAATTGTGAATATCCTGTACAAAATGATTTTGACTGTTTTCAGCACTTACCCGGATTTTTCGCCAAGTCAGCTGGAAAAGGAGTATTGGGCTTATCTGCAGGATGAAGATTTGTGCCTTTATGGAAAAATTGACTGTGTAATGTCTGATGTTGATTCGGATGTGATTCTGGATTACAAGAAATCAAGCACAAAGAAAAGTGGAGATTGCTGGATTCAGGAAAAACTGGCGAAAACTGGCGAAAATTCTTATATGCTGGGGGATTTTCAGATTCCGTTGTATGTAAAGCTGGCGCAGGAAAATAAACTTAATCCTTCAAAAGCAGCGTTTGTATCCATTCAAAAGGCAACTGTGGCTTCTGTGATTCCAAAAAAACGCAATTCTTCTGAAACTGTTCAGGATTATGAAGAAACTATGAATTTTGCCATAGAGGCTGCAAAGGAATTTAAGGAATCGGTAGATCAGAGTAATTTTGAGCCGGTGGTTGATCCAAAGCGAAATGCGCACCTTTTTGAGCCAATGCGCAATTGTGCGGTTTGCAAATACAAAAGTGTTTGCCGCAGCATTTTTAAGGTTGGCGGAAATCCTGTAAAACGACTGAAAAAAAGCGAGTAGGGTGGATGAATTATGGAAAAGAAATACGAATATCTTGATTTGTTGGATAGAAAACTTGATGAATCACAAAGGAAAGTCTGCTGCAGTAACATAAATACTATTGTAGCCGCTGGAGCAGGTTCTGGAAAAACCCAGACTTTGGCCACAAGGTTTGCCTGGCTTATTATGGAAAACGAAAATATTGGGGCTTCCCAGATTCTTACTTTGACTTTTACAAAAAAAGCCGCCGCAGAAATGTATGCCCGCATTTACAGCAATCTTGGAAAATTCGCAAATAATGAAAAAACTCCGCAACCACAACGGGATAGAGCGAAAAAAGCTTTGGATGATTTTGCCAATGTGCATATTCAGACTTTGGATTCCTATTGCGGCGGCGTTTTGAGGCAAAGCGCAAATCGTTATGGCATTCGCCCGGATTTTACTACTGGCTCAGCGGACAGTATTTCTGGCATTAAGACAAAAGCGTTGTCATTTGTTCTGGCCCATCGCGATAATCCTGCTGTCCTTGCGTTTTCAAAGCCTGGAGAACTGCAAACTTTTGCGGAAGATTTTTTTGCATCCATAATCGCAAATTACACAAGTCTTGCAACTCCAGAAAACATCTTTTCCACTTTCATTGAAATCCAAAAGGAAAAAGTGTGTCAGGCGTTTAATTATTTGATGGGATTTAATAACAGCGGGTGTACCGATCCGGAAGTTTTAAAATGTACTCCTTATCCAGCAATTATTGCGGCTCTTAAAAAAGAGTATGACGAATATGTTGCGGAAAAGCCTGGTAAAAATAAAATCGAAAAACTGGAAGATGCATATAAAATCTATTGTGATTTTGAAGATTTATGGAACGGAAGGAGACTTTCTTCAAAAGATTTTGATGAATCTGCAGGGGAATTGCAGGAAAAACTCGAAAAATTAATCAATGCTTTTGATACTTTTGCCAGTTTTATACTTAAAGGTTCAGATACATTGAAAACTTTGATTAAACAGGCTCGTGGAAAAGCTGGTGATCCAGTGGAATTAAACTCAACGGCAAGATTCTTGCGTTCTTTAATAAATTACGTCTTTAATTTTAAGTATTTTGAAGGACTTTTTGCACTGCTTGATGAATTTTTGCTTGAAATAAACTGGGAAAAGCGTTCATCCGGGGCTTTGACCTTTAAGGATGTTAGTGAAATGGCTTTGCGCACCTTGGTTGAGCAGGATGATATTCGCCGCCAGGAATGTGCCGCTTACAAAAAAATCATGATAGATGAGTTTCAGGATAATAACGGTGCGAACCGCGATTTGCTGTTCCTTCTTTCTATTGATCCGAAAAAAGAAGCGCCTTTCCCAAAAAATAGCCTGGACTCAGATGCACTGCGCAAATCGCTCCTTCCTATGCTGGAACAGAATAAGCTTTTCTTTGTTGGGGATGAAAAGCAGTCTATCTATAAATTCCGTGGCGCTGATGTTGCAGTATTCAATCAGTTGAAAAACGATCTGGTTTCTTTGAATGGGCAAGACGCGTTTTTGCATATGACCAACAATTATCGTTCAACAGCTGAATTGCTTTCTTCGTTCAACCATATTTTTGGCGGCCACAGAGCTCAGGGTGGTGTTCTTGTTCCTGTTCCTGATGTTCCACATCCAAAGGATGATAACTGTGTTTTGCCTGGATCAGTTTTCATGAAAGATGTGCCATTGGATCAGCTTTATGAAGCTGGATACAGCTGTGACTCTTGCGCAACAAAACCAGACGTGGCAAATAAAGTTGTTTTTCCGCCGGTTACCATAACCCAGGATAATTGTTGTGCCCACATGGCGTTCTTCCTTAAGACAAATGAACTTGAGAATGAAATGTCATTGAATCATCTTATGGATAGCGACGAAACTCAATCGTATTTCATTGCATCAAAAATTAAAGAAATGCACAGTAAAGATCCTGATGGAAGTTATTCTGATTTTGCGATTCTGGAAAAAAGCCGAAGTAAACGTGATGTTCTTACCCGCTGGCTTGATTATTTTGAAATTCCATATTCATTGGATCAGCAGGCAAAAATTTTTAGCGATGGACCTGTAAATGATTTTTACAATTTTTTGAGGCTTTGCGTTTATCCATCGGATGTGACAGCCTTTGCTTCTTATTTGCGTTCTCCTTTTGCCGGCCTTTCCCAGGTGAGCATGGAAACGATTTTGTCCCATGAAAAATTCTTTGATGATAAGAACGATGAGATTTTAAGAGCTGATCTTTCAAATGAAGAATTTGAAAAATATCTGGATGCCAAAAAACTGTTCATGGAAGAAAAGGAAAAGTCCTTAGGGCGGCCTCTTACTCAGACTCTTGATGTGCTTTGGTATGATTCAGGTTATCGATTTGAGACTCTGCTCAATTCTCAGGTGGAAGCATTTGGAGAGCATTACGATTTGCTGTATGAAATTGCCCGGGAGTGTGACCAGGCAGGAAAAAGCGTTGGCTGGTTCATCGATCAGCTGGGTCAGATAAAAGCAGCGGAAATAAATACATGGAATGCAGATGGGACTGAGCTTGATGTAAAAGAAGTCAGTTATCCACTGGAAAAACAAGATGGCGTGCAGATCATGACAATCCACAAAAGCAAAGGTCTGGAATTTAATCATGTGTTCATCTGGGGAATCAGTGGCGCTCCAAAATCTGACAAAACGGAAAATTATTTTTTTGACGACGAAAATGGTGTTTCCGTAAAGCTTCCAGATGGAGATGATAATTTTTTCTTTATCCGTCAGAAGGATCTTGCGGATAAGAAAGCTTTGGCAGAATCTCGCCGTGTGATTTATGTGGCATGTACTCGCGCTGTAAAAGATTTTTATATTGTTGGAAGCCTGGAAACAGCTGGCGAAACAGATAAAAGAAAAGGTATTTCGATTTCGTCCCAGTCTGATAAAACGCTCATAGCAAACCTTTTGACTCAGTACTATCCGAACTTTTATATTGATGGACAAAAAGCCCTTTCTGCTTACGAAGATATAGCTTTTCCGTTTAATCCACAAGCTCCATTTGATTTTATGTTGATTGGAGCAAAGCCAAAAAATCTTTTATGGAAAGCTCGTAATGAAAGTTCTGCGCAACTTTCTTCTACGGATAAAAAACGTGAAGAGCTTTGCGCACAAAGGGAAGAAACTTATAAAAATGCGAAAATAATTCAAACGCCAAAGCTTGCTGTTAAGCGGCTTTCTCCAAGTGCATTGGAGATGGTTCAGGCTCCGGAATGCGGTTTGCATTTTTCTGATGTTCCTTTGGCTGAATATGGCAGAATCAATGAAATAATTGAGCAAAAAAGCAATGTTGTAAAACAAAGCGATATTCCTGAGCAAAGGCAATATAAGTTTTCGTATGCGGATTTTGGAACTTTGGCGCATTTTGTTATGGAATGTTATGCAAATGGCAAAAGCTTTGAGGATGAGAATCTGAAATCTTATGCTTTGAGTTTGTCGGAAAGGGACCAGATTTTGCTTTTTGAGCTTTGTCGCAAAATGAAAGTCGGATTTGCAAATTCAAAACTTGGATCAGAGCTTTTTGCCTGCAAAAAACGTGGCGGCATTGTGCGGCCCGAATGGACTTACCGCACCAGCATTGACGGCTGGATTTTTACCGGCTCGCTGGACTTGCTTTTTCAGAATGAAGACGGCACATTCACAATTGTGGACTACAAGACTGATATGAATCTAAAGCCGGAACTGTATTTCTATCAGCAGACTTGCTACAGGCGGGCCGCCGCAGATTTGCTTGGCGTCAGTCCAGATCAGATTCGCTGTTATCTTTATTATCTGCGCTTCCACAAAGCGGTGGATATTACGGAATATGCAAATCAAAAGGTTGATTCAGCTTTGTTTGAAAAGCTTGCGTAAAAAGCTTGTTTGAAAAAAAGGCTGTCCAATAAGTTTGTATTGCGGTGGTTGAGCTTGTCGAAACCACCACATTTAGTGTGATAGTCATTTCGACAGGCTCAATGACCACTACAATTTATACTTTTGGGACAGCCTATTTTTGTTATGTGTGAACGTTATTCGCTTTCTTTTTCCTGTGGTAAAATCAGATTCAAAATAATGCCAATTACAGTTGCGAAAGCTACGCCGCCAAGCTGGAACGTAAAGTCTGAACCGATTTTGAACTGGAGCAATCCGCCGCCAATTCCAAGTACAAGGATTACAGAAGAAATCGTAAGGTTGCGCTTTTTCTTGTAGTCAACGCCTTTTTCTACGATCGTTCTAAGACCGCTGGCAGCGATCATGCCATAAAGCAAAGTACAGATTCCGCCTAAAACTGGAGTTGGAAGAGTGCCGATCAAAGCTCCAAATTTTGGACAGAACGAAAGAATTGTTGCGATTACAGCGGCACCACCGATTACCCAAACCGAGTATACTTTAGTGATTGCCATAACACCAACGTTTTCTCCATAAGTTGTGTTTGGAGGTCCGCCCCAAACTGCAGCCCATGCGGTTGCAATACCGTCCCCGCATAAAGTTCTGTGAAGTCCTGGATCTTTTGTGAAGTCCTGTCCAACAACAGTTGAAGTGGTAAGAGTATCTCCAAGGTGTTCGCAGATTGTAGAAATGGAAATGATCACAAATGTAAGGATTGCAACGATGTTGAATTTTGGAACCATCCAGAAATAGCTTCCGTCTTCTGCCATCTGAAGAAATGGAAGACCAAACCATTTGGCATTGCTTACGTTCGTGAAATCAATGAATTTGTATTCCGGGAAGAAAAGCCCCATGATCAAAGTGAAGAAATAGCCACCAAGCAAACCGATAAGGATTGAGATTGTGCCGGTGAATCCTTTGCCGAATGTTGTTGCAAGAATAGCTACAAAAAGTGTGACTGCAGCAATGCTAAGTGCAACAAGGGAATAAACAGAAGTTGTCTGCTTGAAAGTATGTTTTGTAGCTTTTACTTCTGAAATCTGTTCAGTGCCATCTTTGTTTACGGCTGCAGCCAAAGTCTTTTCTGCGTTTAACGGATCGCTTATATAAGCTTCTTTTACGCTTTCTGACATTTCAATATACTGGATGTTGTCGTTATCATCTTTATATTGAATTGCCAGCTTTTCAACTTCAGTAGTCTGGTTTGTGAAGAAAGCTTCGCCAATGGCTGTTGGTGCCAATGAAATACCGATTACAATGATTACCGAACCGATTACTACTGGTGGCAATGCTTTGTCAATCCAGCCCTTTCCGGTGATGCGAACGATTGCTGCAACAATACAATAGAAAATACCTGCGCATATTGCGCCTCCCATTGCATAAGGCACTCCGTATTGCTGCCCAATTCCAATTAACGCTGGAATAAAAGCGAACGAAGAGCCCAGGAAGGCGGGAACCTTTGCTTTTGTAACAAGAATGTAAAGCAAAGTTCCTGTACCAGCGGTGAACAAAGCAGTTGAAGTGCTAAGTCCTGTTAAAAGTGGAA
The DNA here is from genome assembly GCA_016297405.1 of Treponema sp. Taxonomy (GTDB): domain Bacteria; phylum Spirochaetota; class Spirochaetia; order Treponematales; family Treponemataceae; genus Treponema_D. The sequence continues at coordinate 1,736 of JAEDGP010000016.1, read as the reverse complement.
CAAGAATCGTTGCTCCAAACATCGCAAATACATGCTGGAAGCTCAGCGGAATCCATTTCTGGATTGGCGGCTTGTCATGTGGCCCGTAAATCTTGTGATTTTCCATTAGTTATCACATCCTCCAGTTTAGTAAATAACGGCAACTGTTTTGGCTTTTATTTTGCCAGAAAGTTTTCCGTTTTTGACATTGAATTTTATATTGTGCGCACGGTCTTTGTAAACACCGTCTGCAAGGTTTATGTCCAGGTTTACAGTACCAGAACCCCTTGCTTTTGAGTTGATGATTACAACACCCCGATTGTCACGCTTTATGCAAAGAACGCCTGTATCGCTTCCCTGAATAAGTTCTTCTTCAGTGCCGGCAAAAGCTGTTCTGAATTTGTTCACTTCAATAACTTCTTTGTTGAAGAATTCGTCGTTCCCCGAATCTCCGATTTTTGAAGCTCCTGGGAACTGTACACCTTCCTTTCCTTTTGGTCGGTTGAAGAATAATGGTGTGCCGCCTTTTCTGGCCGCAATCAAAGCATAACCGCAGCGAATCTGATAATTCAAAAGGGCAGCGGATTCACCTTGGTTTGCATAAGTGTCATGGCTTTCAACCCATGTAATGATTTTGTCTGGGCCGGCATCGTTTTTCCAATCCAAAAGACCTTTTGCACTCATCTTTCCGTTTTTGATTGCGTCGCGAACGATTCTGCCGTAGCTGCTGGCTGTTACGCCCATGTATTTTCCGTATGCGCCTTCACGAGAGTTACCGCCTTGTAAAACTTCACCGTATATGAACAGATTGTCTTTGTTGTGGAGCATTTCTCCGTTGATTGGCTGAAGTCCTGTGAAAATTGGCCAGAAATTGTTTTCCTTGCTGTAAGGATCTTTTGGATCATCTGGCAAACCGATGTGTTTTGCAGTATCGAATCGGAAACCGTCTGCGCCACAATCAATAAGGTCATTCATGTATTTCATGAAATATGCCTGGAAAAGTGGATTTTCTGTGTTTACGTCAGGAAGACCGCCCATTTGATAAGTTGTACATTCAAGACGATCGCTATAGTTGGAAATTCCCCGCTCGTTTCCTTTATGGAACATTTTGTCTTTGCCACCCACAGCTTCGTAAAATTCTGGGGAAACCTTGTCTAATCTTGGAGTTGTGTGATTTGGAAGAACGTCTACAATAACAGCAATTCCCAGTTCATCTGCTTTTTTACACATGGAAATAAAATCATCTCTAGTGCCAAGCTGGTAGTTTCCGATTTTCCAGTCTGTTGGCTGATAATGGTAATACCATTTTCCGCTAAGGTCTTCGCTCATCAATTCAAGTCCGCCGTAATCGCCTTCAAGACATGTATTGGCAGGTGAAGTCTGAACAGCAGACCAGCCGGCTTCCTTAATTTTTGGAAGATTCTTTTCGATTGTTTTAAATGACCAGCACCAGCAGTGAAGAATAGAACCATTCTTTACGGATTCCTTTGTCTGAGCAAAGCTATTGCAAAGTCCAAGGAGCGCCAACGTAGCACCAGCAAGAATTTTTTTGATTTTCATACAACCACCTTATTTCATTCTTTTAATTTTAACATAGGAATGGCGTATAACAAATTTTTATTTACGGATTCTGACTTTTATAATTAACGTATTTTTCTATATGATGAGCAAATAAGATGAAAATGATTTTAGGGGGAGCGAATGAAAAATCCGCTTGGTTGATGAAAATCAAAATCCAGTCAAAGCTGTCCAATAAG
>JAEDGP010000062.1 GCA_016297405.1 Treponema sp. | reverse complement strand
TCAACCACCGTAATGCTACCTTATTGGACAGCCCCTTTTTCATTACGAAAAAATCATTTATTTTACGAATTCTTTTTTCAGGAAGTCAAGGTCAAGTTCTGGGTAAAGAACGTGAGCGTCAAGAAGTGCATTTACGCGCTTTTTAGCTTCTGTCTGAACTGATGGATCAAGGTCAATCTTTCCCTTTGCAGGTTTTCCTTCTTTTGTAAGACCAGGTTTTGTTCCTTTAAGAACAAAGTCGATGATGTCTGCTACTTCTTTCATGTCTTTTTCATCCATGCCAAGAGTTGTAAGACCTGGAGTACCGATACGGATACCTGATGTCCACCATGCACCGTTCTTGTCATAAGGAAGAGCGTTAGCGTTTGCTGTTACACCGCAGGCGAACAAAGCTGCTTCTGCCTGTTTTCCTGTAAGACCGTAGCCTGTTACGTCAACAAGCATAAGGTGGTTGTCTGTACCGCCAGTCTGAAGTGGCATTCCGTGTGATTTACAGCCTTCAGCAAGAGCAGCAGCATTCTTTACAACCTGAGCGGCCCAAGCCTGGTAAGAAGGAGTTGAAGCTTCTTTGAAAGCGATTGCTTTTGCAGCCATTATGTGACCAAGAGGTCCACCCAATACCATTGGACAGCCTTTGTTTACGTAGTCTGCGAATTCTTTTTTACAGAGAATCATGGCACCACGTGGACCGCGGAGTGTTTTATGAGTTGTAGTTGTTACGATGTCTGCCCATTTTACTGGATCAAAGTCGCCTGTGAATACTTTACCGGCAACAAGACCTGCGAAGTGAGCCATATCTACCATCAAAACTGCTCCACACTTATCTGCGATTTCACGGAAGCGTTTGAAGTTTATTTTTCTTGGGTAAGCAGAGAAACCTGCTAAAAGGATGAGAGGTTTAACTTCCATAGCCTGCTTTTCGATTGCATCGTAGTCAAGAAGACCTGTTTCCTTATCAACACCATAAGGATGTGATTCGAACATGCGGGCAGAAACGTTCATTTTGTAACCGTGTGTAAGGTGACCACCGCAAGAGTAGTCAAGCCCCATAAGTTTCTGGTTACCGAACTTCTTGCGAAGGTCATCGAACTGCTGGTCTGTAAGGTCGTTCAAAGATTTTACGCCAAGTTCTTCAAGAGTTGGAGTTTCAACCTTTGCAGAAAGAATTGCCCAGTAAGCAACAAGGTTTGTGTCTGCACCAGAATGTGGCTGAACATAAGCGTAGTCAGCACCGAAAAGTTTTTCTGCTTCGCGGGCTGCACAGTTTTCAACAGCGTCAATGTTTACACATCCGCCATAGTAGCGGTGTTCTGGATATCCTTCAGCGTATTTATCTGTAAGAAGGTTTCCCATTGCAGATTGAACGTTCAGTGAACAGTAGTTTTCAGAAGCTACAAGTTTAAGGTGACTGCGCTGGTTTTCAATTTCGTTTACGATTGAAGCGGCAATCTCAGGTCCTACAGCAGCAACCTGCTGAAGATTTGCAACATAAGCACACATAGCGGCATTTGGTTTTCCGTTACATGATGCAAGGTAATTTTCCAATGGTGTAGACATGGGATCTCCTTATAAAAATCTCCTGAAGCCAGGATTTAATTTACGATTCGTTTCTATTCATAATAGCGAATTCGCCCTTTCCTTTCAATATGACATAATCTATAGAAATGTCAGAAGAAAAATTAACAATTATTTATTAATACCCGCAATTTATAATTCTGCCGTCATATAGTATAATTTATGCATAAAAAAAGTTTTTCCCAGGAGTTTCAATGAATCGAATAAACAGAACACGGGCAATCGCAATCGGTTTCGCATCAATAATCATCATTGTAAGTATACTCATCTATTCAAGCTATACTAGGAACGTTTTTATGTCGAATGCGAAAGACTCCATAGAGCAAACTTCCTTCGACGTCCAGACAGAACTGAATTCCCAAATAAAATATGCTTTCAGCAGCATAAAGCTTATATCATTTCTTTCACTCCAACTCATGGATGGCAAGGAACTTCATGTTCCAGAAGAAAAACTTGAAAAACTTCTGATCAACTCGCCATTCGATTCCTGCCAGTACATCCGTTGGGACGGAATCTCAAAAATCGATTATCCAAACAACATTGACAAAACAGATTATTCAAACGCCAACTTCTTCATCGATGCAAAAAATGGAAATACAGGAATGAAGACTCTCCTCAATCAGCAGGGAGACGATGTTATGTACCAGTTCTATACTCCTTTGATCTTCAGAAACCAGTTTTCAGGTGTCCTTGTAGGAACAATCAATGGAAAACGAAGGTTTCGAAAATTGCTTCAAACATCTTTGTTCGGCCGCCATACAGACGGGTTCATCATCGACAAAAACATGACCGTTCTTTCTTCTTCTCTAAGTCTTCTGCCAAGCGGAACATGTCTTTACGACAGAAAAGATGAACAGTTTATTTCAACGCTTTTAAAAAATCTAGAAAACCAAAACTACAACAGTTGGGTCTATGAAGAATTCGGTCGCGACGGAATTGCCTGTATAACCTCATTGGATTACGCAGACATGAAATGCATTCAGATTGCAACATCAAAAGCTCTGGGTGCCAGCATGAGCGCTCTTACAAACAGCACATACATTCTTTGTTTTACAATCATAATTTCCCTCATGGCTTTGATTATCATCTGCATGCAAATCATCAAAAAGAAATCCGCATATTCAGAAACTTCCCTCAAAAACATAATCGAAGCTATAAGCTCATCATTCGAAAACGTATATGACATCAATCTGGAAACTGGTCTGATATACATATATCGCATGTCTTCCATGATGAAAAACTCTCACGGAAAAGTTTTGAGCTCTGAAAAATACGACACAATGATCCGTCAGTATTCACAAAACGAGGTTCTTCCAGATGACCGCTATCTTTTTGAACCAATATCCACAATCGAGCAGACTTTACAGATTCTGAATGAACAAAAGGAATATTCGTTCATTTATCGTATAAAACGTGAAAATGAAATTCATTTCTTTGAATGCCAGCTCATTCGCCCTGAAAAAAAGTCCAGAAATTTCATTACTACATTCAAGAACATGGATAAAATCATAAAAACTTCAATGGACGACAAGCAGTTACAAAATGTCCAGGAAGCGATGAACTGTGGTCGCTGGATGGTAAATTTCGATCAGAATTCAAAAATTACGGAAGTGAAATGGTCTGAAAAAATCGTATCTTTGTTCGGATTCCAATCGAACAAAGCCTTCCCGGATACCTATGATTCATGGACTTCACTCATCCATCCTTTGGATATCGAAAAAACAAAAAAAGCATTCTTCAACATCCTTAGCAACAACAGTACACAGCAGATGCTGAACATTACCTACAGAGCCCTTACCCAACAAAACGGATGGAAATGGTTTAAATCAGTCGGCCATCTTTCAAGAAGAGAGGACGGTACTCCATTTCACTTTGTTGGACTTACAATCGATGTAGACAAAGAACAGCGGCAAAAACAGAACCTTATTGCAATCGCTAAAAGCTACCTTTCGATGCATTACATTGACCTGGTCAACAATATCGTAAACGAAATATCAGCTACTCCAAAAATAAAGGAATTCGTAAACAGGGAGATTGATGCGAATACCCAGATGAAGACAGTAATGAACAACACAATCATGCCAGAATTTCTGTCAGATGCACTTACTTTTACAGAACTTTCCACATTACCAGAGCGAATGAAAGGCAAACGGTTCATTACAATTGATTTAAACGGAAAATTCAACGGTTGGGTCAGAGCAAACTTCATAACCGTAGAAACCGATAAAGAAGACAGACCAACCTCTGTAATCTTCACAACTCAAATCATTCCGAAAAAAAACTGATTTTCAGGCTTTTTTTGATTAAAGCATGAGCCATTGTGGAATCACTACAATGGCAAAAAATGCCAGACTAATGAGTGTAAACACTTTCATAAAACGACTTCCATTTCCCGGATATTCCTGGGAATAGATTCTCAGGTTTATGACGGAAGCCAGCGAACCAATAATCGAACAAAGTCCTGCGCTGTCAAGTCCATATAGCAAGCCTTTTAAATCAGACGAAAATGGCCATAATACGATGCTTGCAGGAACATTTGATATCAGCTGGCTTAAAATAATGCTCCACCAGTACTCATTTCCCTTTACGCTGTCCATCAAAAAATCAGAGACAGCATGATTTCTGCAGATAGATGAACTGAAAACAAAAAAACAGAAAAATGTCAGAAGCAGAACATAGTCCGTTTTCAAAAGAATCTTCCTGTCAAAAATCAACAGACTCAGAGCCACAAATAAAGTGACAAAAGGCCACAGTGATGTTCTGGTCACAATGCAAAGGATTACAAGCACAAAAAGAAAAATGTAAAGGATTCGCTTGAAGCGGCCCTCTTTTTTCCATTCGCCGCACACATCGCTTGATTTTACCTCAATTGAAAGCTTAAGGTTCTTTCGATAAAGCATTGCGATAAAGAAAAACAGAATCACAAAACTCATAAGCCAAAGCGGAAGCATCATAATCACAAAGGATGACGCGCTTATTCCACTTTGGCTATACAGGAACAGATTTTGAGGGCTTCCAAAAGGAGTCAAAAGGGATCCTCGAATTGCAGCAATGTTTTCCAAAGTCAAAACCGGCAGAATGTATTTTTCCTGATTTCCAGCCCTAAAAAGAAATATGGTAAGAGGCACAAAAATAATCAAAGAAACGTCATTTGTTACAAACATGGAGCTGAAGAAAACAGAATAAACAAAGAAGCAAGTCAGACCTATCATGGATGATATTTTTATAGTTTTTTTTATGATGGGAACAAAGATATCCTCTTTTTTAAAGCCTTCCAAAACAGTAATAAGCATAAAAAGAGTCGCTAGTGTCTTCCAGTCTATATTCTGAACAAGGCTTAAATCTGGTTTTGAAAGAAACATGGATGCAATTGCTGCAACAAGAGCTGCTGTAAGCATCATTTCTTTTTTAAGGAATTTCAATATTTGTTTCATTCTGCCTATTCTACACCCAATCATATCCTGAATCTACAATCAAGAGCAAATTCTCGACAATTATAGTATTTAATGTTAAAATAGATGTACTTTTTTGGGGAACGGTCTTGGACCGATGGGGAAAAATGGCATTCGTAAAAAATCTTTTTGAATCAAACTACATTCAGTATGCAAGCTACGTTATCAGAAGCAGAGCAATTCCGGACATCAGGGACGGCTTCAAACCTGTACAGCGGCGCATTCTTCATACAATGCTGGAAAATGATGACGGACGAATGAATAAAGTTGCAAACGTGGTTGGTAAGGTAATGGCCTATCATCCTCATGGCGACTCCTCTATTTACACTGCACTTGTAAACCTTGCAAATAAAGAACTGTTTATTGAAAAGCAGGGAAATTTCGGAAATATGTACACAGGAGACGGAGCTTCTGCAGCCCGTTACATTGAATGCCGACTAAAGAACATCACTAAAGATATTATTTATAACCCAAAAATCACCGAATACGTACCAAGCTATGACAGCCGTGGAAAAGAACCGGTTTATTTTAAGGCAAAACTGCCGTTGGTTTTGATTATGGGCGCAGAAGGCATTGCCGTCGGCATGAGTACCCAGATAATGAGTCACAACGCCCATGAAGTAATCGAAGCAGAAAAAGCATGTCTGAGAGGCGAACCCTTTGAGCTTTATCCAGATTTTCCTACCGGTGGCCTTATTGACGTAAGCGAATACAAAGATGGTCTTGGAAAAATAGTAACCCGTGCCAAAATTGATGCGTCTAATGAAAAGAAAATAGTCATTACAGAACTTCCTTACGGCAGCAATACAGAATCCCTGACTGACTCAATCGAAAAGGCCGCAAAAAACGGAAAAGTAAAAATCGGAACAATTCAGGACCTGACTTCAGACACAGTCAGAATTGAAATAAATCTTCCCCGTGGAGTCTACTCAAAAGACGTCATCGACAGCCTGTATGCATTTACAGAATGCGAACAGACAATCTACTGTAACCTGCTTGTTATCAAAGACAACATGCCTGTACAAATGACTGCAACACAGGTCATAGAATACCATGCAAAACAACTGCAGCAAATTCTCCATGATGAACTTGTTCAGGAAGCTTCTGAATTGAATGAAAAGCTCCATCTTCGAACTCTTGAAAGAATTTTCATCGAAGAACGCATCTATAAGGCAATCGAACAGATGAAAACCGAAGAGGCAGTTCACAAAGCCGTAATCGACGGTTTCAAACCATTCAAAGCAGAACTGATTCGGGAAATCAACAGCGAAGACATTGAACATTTGCTTTCAATTCCAATCCGCCGTATTTCTTTGTTCGACATGAACAAAAACCGAAAAGAAGTCGAAGCCATCAAGGCACGACTCAAAGAAATTGCAAAACTTTTGAAACATCTTGCAGAATATGCCATCTCTTATCTTGACGGCATCGAGAAAAAACTTGATTCTACCCTTATACCTCGCAGAACGCAACTTACCAACATCAAGACCGTTGACGTAAAATCAGTAGTAAAGCGAGACACCCCTCTAAAGTATGACGAAAAGAACGGGTATCTTGGAACCCAGGTTTCCGGCGGTCAGGAACTTATGAAAATCACGCCCTACGATCGCATTCTTTATGTTCGAAAAAGCGGTATTTATACCGTTACAGAAGCTCCTGGAAAAGTCTTTGTTGGACCAGACCTTCGCTGCTGCAGTTTTGCTGACAAGGAAAGCCTTTCAAAAATACTTTTTACAATAATCTATCGGGAGCCGGAAACACAATACATCTATGTCAAAAGATGCAAAATTTCAGCTTACATAATGAACAGAGATTACTTCTTTGCTCCAGACGGAATGGAAGTGCTTCACGTGGACACTAGAAAAGACTTTGAATTTACCTTGCACTATGTAAAAAAACCTCGTGTCAAGATTTTGTCAGAGAAATTTCAAGCAAAAGATTATCTTGAAAAAAGCCTTAAGGCACAAGGCACAAGGGTTACACCTAAAGAAGTACAATCCATTGAAGTTGAAAAATAACAAAAGTTACCGTCCTGATTCAAGAACGGACTTTTTTCATCGTTTTTTTGCCTGGCCTTGCTGAATGAAATTCATCTTAGAAAGCTGCTTTTTAGTTGGGCGGGTAGCAATTTCCTTTTGGATATCAATCTGCTTTTGCAAATGCTTTTTCTGGCCGCCATTTTTTTCATAGACCATATCAATGTTCCGGCCCTTCAGTTTTCCCTGAACGCAAAGAAGCCAGTCATCGCTTTCTTTTACCTCAAATTCAAGATGCTTTCCTGTATATGGATGGTCAAATTCGAGAGTTCGTGCATGCAGGGCAAGGCGGCCAAACGGATTTGTTTTTGCGCGGTAATTTTCATCACCAGCCAAAGGATACCCTTTTGATGCCAGATGAGCACGAATCTGGTTTTTACGGCCAGTATCCAGACTAAGCTCAAAAAGCGACCATTTTTTCCCTCTTTCCAAAATCTTATAATGAGTACGGGCCGTAATAGTTTTGAATTCAGCTTTACCATTTCTTACAGTAAGATTCCGTTCAAAAATGGAAGGACCCTCTCCGTCTGCATGAGTTCTGTTTTTGTTGCGCAACGCCTCTCTAGTCTGTTTTGTATCACTAGGCTTATCCTGGGGTTTTGGAACAAAGCCAATATTATGTGCATTGTAGGCAATTTCATCATCGATCAATCCTTCCACAGGAAGTTCCTTGCCGTTAGAAGGATTTTCTGCCACAGCATGATAGAGCCGTTTGGTTACCATCTTATGCCAGCTGTCCATTATTTTTTTCTGGGCACCTTCATTCAACGCAAACATCATCACTCCAGACGTATCTCTGTCCAGACGATGAACTACAAAAGGCCTATGCTTTGCAGAGTAGGTTCCTTTTTTTCTCATAATAAGTTCCAAAGCCTCAATTGCAGTGCGGTTGTGACTTCCAGGATAAGGAACACTAAGCATTCCTTCCGGTTTATAGATTACGCAAAGATTTTCATCTTCATAAAGAACATCAATCTTTTCCCGACCAAAATCTTCCTTATGCTCTTTTTTATATTCTGTCAAAGTTGTCATGTCACAATAAAAGCACAAATTTCAAAAAAAACATAGATTATTTTCAATCACTTTTGCCGATTTTCTTTTTTTTCTGCAATATTAATAGTGTGAGAAAGTTTTTTCCATTTCCGGTAATCTCCTCCATTTTACTTCTGTCTTGCAGCCTCATCTGCTGCTCTCAGGAAGATTTGCAATTTGAAAGTGATGCTGAGTTTGAATATGCTATTTACCTCCCTTCGGTCTTTAACAGCGAAAAGCTGACATTTCTGGAATGGGAGATAACTGTAGCAGCCAAAAATAAAACTTTGAACTTCAGAACATCGGACTGTTGCACCTCTGTAAAGGCAAAAAACTATCCCACAGCCGTAATCGCTGTTCCTCACTTTACTGAGGAACAGGGAACGGCAATTTTCAAACCATGCGGAACCGTACTGCCCTATTCGAACAACCTTACATGGGAAGCAGGATATGCAGCAAAAATTTTGAGCGAAATTTATTCAAAAAGCAAGGCACAAAAATTTTCTTCTGAACGGATTGTTTTTCATACAAGCTGCTTCAACTGGGGAAAATTTCTTATGACGCTAAAATCTAAAGGAAAGTCAAAGAATTTCAATCCCTGGCTTTTGAGCAAAGAACGAATTGAACAAAACATAATGGAAAATAACTTCACCGTTTCAGACCTTTCCCAAAGCAAAAGTATTCTTATATCAAAGCTGGACCTTTTACAAAAAGCTGACCTTTTTCTATACACCTGCAATCTGGATTTCTGCACAAAAACAATTGATGTTATTAGCGACTATTTTCCTTTGCTGGAAAATGATTGCATACCCTTTGTGCCAGAAGGGGACTTTCAAACTTTTGTAACAGCAAACAATGGAGATTCTTTTTATGCAAACATAAAAGCTGTAACATCAAAAAACTTCTCAGTTGAACTTATAAAATGCCGATAAAATAAACAGAAAAATGAAAAAATCTGCATGTATTACATTTGCGATAATTATGGCTGCTGCTTCGGTTTCCTGCAAAAAAGAAAGCAAAGAAATGGCATCACCAAAAGAATTGGCTTTGGAACAATCCTCTCATACCTGGTATTATTTTCAGGACAACAAGCTGAATCAAATCGAAAAGATTCAGGATGTACCTTCATTTCCAAAAAAACCCTGGACCGAAGCTGTTCGAATTTCTTCCTTTGGTTGTTTGCCAGACAACGACGACAAATCGAAAAGCCAGAAAGCCTATGCAATCGCGAACCGGCTTGGAATAATTGAATTTCAGGATGACAAAATCAACCTGTTCAAGGACGAAGCATTTTTTGCGGGAAAAACTGCCGGAAATCTTGTTTTTTGGGAAAATAATCCTGTTTTCTCAGTTTACAAAAGCACTTTTTTTGGAGATTCCCTTAGAAAAGTCAAAGGAAGCCTTCATTCATTTCTTCTTCAGTTTGACATCCATAACAAAATGATTCTCCCAGTCTTGAATGTAAAAAATCTTGCATTAAACAACCAGGAGCTACAAGATTCCAGTCAGACAGAAATCACAGATTTTATTTGGGATGGAAACACATGGACAGTCTGCAAAAAAAAATCAGATGATTCTTCTGTAGAATTTTCCTACATGACTTTTCAGCCAAAGAAGGAGATTTCCCAAGTAACGCCAAATTCTGCGGATCAAATGCTCTATAAGACGCCATCCGATGAAGAAACTTTCAGAAAACTTCAATCCCATAAAGACTTTTCATCTGCACCTGAACGAATAAAATCATTGCTTTCAAACATGCAGGAAAAATCTTCCTTCATATTGAAATGTCACACCGCCGGCGGAAGCAGTCCTCGAACATTTGAAAATAAAGTAAATGAGTATTCAAATCCTTTGATGGGAAATGCCATTCTAAGTGATTCCTGGTGTGCAGCCCTTTTTCAGGACGGAACGTTGTTCTTAAATGGCGCATTAAGCAGATCCAGAATCATAAACAAAGGTAAAAACATTGCCTTCAAGCTTCCAAAATTACCAGCTGGCTTTGTATACAACGGTTTTGTCTTTTCAGGAAAAAACCTTTATGCTTTCTGGGAAGAAACAGAATTCTACAAAACAGGTCGCTCTGGATTAATCAGCGTGCCTTTGACTCCAATTATTTCAAAAATCGAGGAATCAAAGTGATGAAAAAAATCTGCACTTTCATATTAATCAGCATTCTCTTTTCTTCTCTGGCTATAACAAGCCAGGAAAATTCAGCAATCCTTGTTCAAAAAGCAGAAAAGATTGAAAGTGCAAAAAAGGAAACTGAACCAGATTCTGGCAGAAAGGGATTTTTTCTTTGCTTTGAGCCTTTTGTGCTTGTAAATACAATGGATTCAAAAAAAAGCGCCCCTTCACCTATCATTTTTCCAATAACCGGCGGCATACAGATTCCAATGAAAAAAAAGTTAATATTTGAACCTCGACTTTCCTTATTCCTAAACTATTATCTTTGGGATGGGGAAAAAGCCGCCCCTAGTGAAATCGAAAACAGGACAGGAACGGTTCTTTCCTTGCTTTTGGACCTGCCATTTGGAACTTCACTCATGAGTAAGAAAAACTTTTCCTTATCATGGAATGCAGGTCCTGCAATCCTTGCAAGATTCGCATTTCTTTCAAATGGCGTGAAGGATTCAGATAAAGGCGAAAGTGGAACCGCCCAAGATGATGTAAATGAAATAAACAAATGGTTCTGGTCAAATGCAAACTTTCTTTATCTTACAGCAAACATAAATTATCTTTACCACTTTAATCCAAAATTTGCGGCAGGGCCAGAAATCCGTGCATATCTGCCAATTGGATCTCTTATTAGCTCAAATGGATTAAATGGCGCAATTATCTGCATTGGATTAAAAGCACAATTTTAAAAAAAACGTGGCTGTCCAATAAGTAATGAGTGTAGCGCTCATTGAGCCCTTCGACA
>JAEDGP010000138.1 GCA_016297405.1 Treponema sp. | reverse complement strand
GAAGGTCCTGCCCCAATCTGTACACCTGCTCCAATCGCAAAAACTTTTGAACAAAATAAAAGGCAGATACAGAAAACAAAAGAAAGAAATTTTTTATGACATTTAAACAATTTATTCAGAAACAAAATGTTCTCCAGAAAATCAGTTTTTCTTTTTTAAGGATGAAAAAAAATCTGCAATTTTTTGAAAGATTTTCTTGAAAAAAAGAAATATTTTATAGAAGAAACCTGGATTTCTTAATTTTTCAAGACGCTTGTAGCCTTCCAGAAGTTCATCATCAGTAAATTCTTTTCGCTGATTGTTTTCTTCAATTTCCATTTCAAGCTGATCAACATCAGAAATATTTTCAATGATATTTGCCTGAATGCTCGTCCAGCCAAGTTGAATTGCAGCCTGAAGCCTTCTTTCGCCAGCAATCAATTCATATTTTCCATTCAAAGTGATAGGATTCAAAAGTCCATAAGTTCTAAGGCTGTCTTTTAAATCTTCAAGATTTCCTAAATCTTTACGAACTCTTTTTCTAATCTTAATGTCTTTAATCTGAACTAACATATATCCCTCACTTAAAAAGAATTAAGTTATTATCAAATAATCTAACTAATCCATTAAATAATTATAATCATAATCAATGTTCATATCCACAAGATTTGCTTCCATGTCATCAATTTTTTCTTCAAGAGAATCAGAAGAACTTTCAAAAGAATAATCTCCATCAAGGAAATCAAGATTCAATTTCAAAGGCTGTCGTTCAAACTCAAAATCAAGTTTAAGACCTGTTTTCATCATCTCTCGTTCCAGTCTGTTGATTGCCATAGTTGAACTTGATGTTGAAGAATGGATAGGGCAGATTTCAGTAGGCTCAGTTCCTTTTAAATACCATTGTGTAGTTTTGTTGTCACCGCAAGCTTCGGTCAAAATCTGACCGCTTTCAGAACAAACTGTACATTCAATAACTCCTTCAAGAGGCTTATTCCAGTCTTTCAAAGGAAGATTTTCATGAATCTTATCAAAATATTCACCCCATGCATAACCAGCCAAAGTGGCACCTGTAATATTCAGACCAAGAGATTGACCTGGTTTATCAAAACCAAACCAGAAAGCAGCAGCGTAGTATGGAGTAAAACCGCAAGTCCAGGCATCAGCCCAGTTTTGAGTAGTACCAGTTTTGCCAGCAGCCGGCATAGTGTAACGGTTTTTATTTTCATCACGATAATTAAAATGCCATGCCTGAGCAGCTAAAGTACCACCGTTATTAACAGTCTGTTCCAGAAGTTTAGTCATTACAAAAGCTGTCTGCGGAGAAATAACCTGAATTTTTTCACCTTTAGCAGCCTGTTCCTTTCGAATATCCAGTTCAGGATTTAAAATAACATTGCCATTTTTGTCTTCAACAGTCCTGATTGCCATAGGAGTTATTTCTTTTCCACCATTTGCAAAAATTGCATAAGCGCGCGCCATTTCAACAGGACGCACAGAACAAACACCAAGACCAATTGGATATCCTGGAACAAATGCACGCGAAGCAATCTCATTTTTTGGAATTCCCAAGAGAGCTACAGCTCTGTCTATTGCAGCTTCAAAACCAATTCCATCCAAAATTTTGAGAGAAGGCACATTCATAGAACGAGTCAAAGCTCTCCATAAAGAAACATCACCTTCCCATTCACCTTTAAAATTCAAAGGAATGTAAGGTTTACCATCTGCAGTATGGAAAACAACTGGTGTATCAGAAATCTGAGTAGTTGGAGTATATTTTTTAGAATCAATTGCAGCAGAATAATAAAGAGGTTTGAAAGTAGAACCTGGCTGAACTTTTGCCTGAGTTGCACGTATAAACTGATTGTCAGAATCAAATTTACTTCCGCCCACAAGAGCATCGATATAGCCATTTTCATGATTCAATGCAATCATCGTGCCTTCAATAGTAGTTTTTTCATCTTCCTGTTTTGCAATTGCAGTTGCACGATTAATCACATTAACTTTGAGTTTGTCTTGCCCAGTAATCAAAGACAAAACGTCAAGAATCGGATTAATCTGACTGATATAAGTATTGTTTGCAACCTGTTCAGCACGTTTTTCACTCATTTTTAGCGATGGAATGTCAAAAAGAAGAGAAAGCATTTCCGTCAAAGGAACATAAGTATTGAAAGCAATGTCAGATTTTGAAGAATGTTCATTTTTGTAACGAGTATTTGCAATATCAATATATTTTTCCATTACAGATTGAGCAATCTGTTGATGCTGAAGATTCAAAGTAGTATTAACAGTAAAACCTGAAGTATAAATATCATCAGAACCATAAATCATATTTCCAAGTTCACGACGAACAT
>JAEDGP010000015.1 GCA_016297405.1 Treponema sp. | reverse complement strand
GCAGATTCAGATTCAAAACACTAACAAGTAACACAATTTTTTCAAGACAAGGGGGAAGTCTCCCCCTCGCTCGTAGTTCCTTACTCGCTCCCCCCTCATGCGGGGGATGACCAGGGCATTGCAAAGTTAAAAATTCATTCTTCCCCCGTAACGCCCCCAAAATCACAAAAAAAAAAGCTTTTTTTTTAAAAAAAAACACATTTCCCTCTTGATTAATATTTCGTAATCCTATATATTAATAATCACGCAACGGGATGTAGCGCAGCTGGTAGCGCGTCTGGTTTGGGACCAGGATGTCGCAGGTTCAAATCCTGTCATCCCGACTAATTACTTATAATACAACGTTTTATAAGTAAACTTATTTCTCTTCTCTTAAACAAAAGATAGTTAAATCGGTGATTTAACTATCTTTTGTTTTTGTTTTTTAATTTTAATACATAATCTTATTTCAAGTCAATCTTTATTTCGTAAATTGTGTTATTTTTTTTCTATGAGTTTTAAAGACAATCTTATAGACGAACTATCATACCAAGGGTATAAGCTAAAAGATTTTGCAAGATGCTTAAATATTCCATACCCTACATTCCTTAGTTATGTAGGAAAAAAATCTCATCTTCCTAACATTGAGGTAGGAACAAGAATAGCACAAAAACTTAACGTTTCTGTAGAGCAACTTGTCACAGGTAAGAAAGCCATTTATCGTGACGAATTTGCGTCTTACAAAGGATTAAATGAGGCCATAACAAAACTTATCAACCTGCCACATAAGGCCTATTCAGACATTCTGCGACTTATCGACACTATCTATTCAATCACCAACTAATTTGACCACTTTATGAAAATATAAGGAGCAATTATGGTAAAATTAGTGGAAAAAAACAGTAAATTCTATTACGAATTTACAAATGATGGTAAAACAACCAGACGAATTTGCAAAAATTGCAAAACAAAGGAAGAGGCAAAACTTTTTGTTTCTAAACTAAAATTAGACAATGTCAGTTCGCCATTTTTGATCTCAAACGTTGCTAAAGGAATGTTTGAAAAACATAGTGAACATATGAACCGATTGAATAATTATGGCAAAAACTTATCCGAGAGAACTCTTGGACAAAAGAAACTTTTTATAAAACTAATTGTAGAAAGCTTTGGGAACTGCAGAATCGATAAGCTGGCAATAAAAGACATTGAACAACACTTGTTAGATGATCATATCCATTCAGGCAGCTGGAAAAACTTTTATCTGGAAACCTTTTCAAATATATATGATGAAACAAAATGGAAATGCCCTACATACATTCCTCGCCCAAAATTTCAACGATTTTCCAGAAATTCAAAGAAACCAGATATCTTTCTGACAAATGAATTAAATTCATTGCTTACAGAATCCAGGTGGGATAATTATTCAGACTATTTATTGTTTGTTATAATTGCATCTTGTGGTCTTCGCTTAGGAGAAGCACGAGCATTGAAAGTAAAGCAATTTGATTTTCAGAATCGATATCTTGTCGTAAATGGTTATTGCCTTAGGAACGGTCAAAGAACTACATATAACAAATGTGGATCAATTGATAACGATAAACTTAGAGTTGTCCCCTTGCCAACTGATACAGTCATACAAGCCATGAACTGGATAAATAAAAACAAATTAGCAGAAGATGATTATTTATTTAGCGACCAGTTTGGAAATCCTGTTACACAGGATCATCTAGAATGGACATTCAAAAAAGCAATAAAAAGAGCAAAGATAAATGTGAATGGCAGAAGGCTAATAATTCATTCATTGCGATTCACATATGTGACACGAATGCGTCGCAACCTTCCAATCGAACAGGTACAGAGAATTGTTGGACACTCCTCATTGGAAATGACACAATATTATACACGAAACAGCATTCCTGAATTACTGGAATCAATTACGCCAAGTTTCAAGGTTGTGGATGGATTGTTTGATTAGATATTTATAAGCTGATTTTGCATCTGCTTATGCCCCTAAATACAATCAAGGGATTGATCCAAGTGACCAATCCCTTGATTGTCAGTACATCAAGCGTTACCTTTCATAAACAGCATCTCTGTTTTTATGCTTTGTTTTTACTGTTTCAGATGGAAATAACCGTGTATTTACTTTTGGTGTCCAGGTTGCATCTACATCAATTTGTCTGTCACTCTGGTCGCGATAGAAGCTATAATAGTTTTTTCCTGCCTCAATGCCATATTTTTCTGTCATTGTTGTGTGGTTGAATGCAACATCTGTAAATGCATCATTCATAACATGGGACTTCATTACGGCTTCATAATCTGCAGCAGATTTTCCCAGTTTATCCCATAAATAATCAGTAATAACAGGGAATGCACCGATTGCACCTGCATCTTTTGCAACTGTCTGGAATTCTGTACGGATTTTATCTGAGTCATTTTCAAAGAAATTTTTAGAATAATACTGAACTCCAGTAATGCTTCTGTCTGCATTTGTGAAAACTACAGGAATAAAATCATCGTTCCAGTTATCAGTATCATTAATCTGTCTAGCAACTTCCTTCAATGCATGAGTTCCATCAACATATGAATCCATAAACTTCATATCCTGATTTTGTTCTTCAACAAATCGGTCTGCTTCATTGGCTTGTAATGATTCAATTTTTTTCCAATGACAGTTACCAGGACGACCTTCAGAGGGAAGTGCAAGATTAAAAGTATCATGATCAAGAATAATATGTCCCAGGAACTTGTTTGTTCCATCATTACGTCTTAATGAACGGTCAAGAGAATCTGTAAGTTCACGATCAAACGAACTTTCTGTTGTGTTTCCGGAAGGATGGTTATGACAAACTGCAATCTTGCAATTCAGTTCTTCTGCTCTGGAAATAACCTGTTTTAATGTTTCGTTATTTGGCTTGGAAACATTACAGAAGTTAGGCATGTGACTTGTGATAGCAAGCTGCTCTTTAATTTCACCTGTCTTATCATCAATCAGAATATACCGGAATGTTTCAAATTCTTTACTGCGGTAAATTTCCATCGCGGCCTGCAGCTGTTTCCAGCCTGTAGGTGTAAGACCACCATTTTTTGAAACTTTAAGCTGAGCTCCTTTAATTTCAAATACACCTTTATCCTCAAAGTTCTTAAACGATTTGTACATTTCCGTTCGTTCTCCATTGAGGATTGATTCCAGGATTCTCTTACGTTTCTGTTCAGCTGCAGAAATTACTTCAGCATTTACTCCAGGATCATTAAACTGATTTTCCATAGTTTTTAAGTTTTCCTTATTAAAAACTGAGATTTCTTCATGGACTTCATTTGAATATGACTTATCAATCTGTTCCTGAGTGATTTTATATTTCTGTTCGGCAAAAACTTCATTGGTTAACTCATGAGCTTCCTGCAGATCCTGGAGCAGAATCTGTTCTCGGCCGTCCATATTGGCAATAGTAAGAGCTGTTTTAAGGAGATTTGCTTTTTTTCTTGGAGAAATTCCTTCACTGGAAGTCACTGTATCTACAAAATCGATTCCCTGTTTATCAAGAGTACAGAACTGCTCTATTTGGGCAGGTGAAAGATGACTGTTGTAAACTCCCCTTTTCCGTTGAATTTCATATGCTCTGGTAATTGCAGCTTTCATTTGCTCAACAGAAATTTTTCTTGTATCTTTTTCATCCTTCTGAACGAAAGTCTTGATTTCAACACGGTCAAGCAGAGGGTCAGAAATCTTCTTCCAGTACTGTTCTACAGAATGTGCACTACAATGACAGATTTTGTCTGAAGAATGAAAATTTCCGCAAGGACATGGATTCATTGCCATTGCAAGCTGGAAGTCAGCAGGATAACTTGTTGAACGTCCGGCACGGCTCAATGTAATCTGGCGGTTTTCAAGCGGAACCCTGAGCATTTGGATTACAGATGAGCGGAATTCTGCTGTTTCGTCCATGAAAAGTGTTCCGCGATGTGCAAGAGACATTTCACCCGGTCTGCAGTTAGGACCACCGCCACAGATTTCTTCGATTGTTGCTGTCTGGTGAAGCATACGGAAAGGAGGAACAAGTTTGTCGCGTTTTGGTAAATCAAGGCCTGCAAGGGAATTGATTCTTGTAATCTGCTTGGATTCTTCTTCTGTCATCTTTGGTGTCAAGGCAGGTATCAAAGTTTGTGTAAGGCGAGTCTTTCCGCTTCCAGGAGCACCTGTTGCAAGGATGTTGTGTTTTCCGGCTACGGCAATTTCTATTGCACGGATTGTTTCAAAATGTCCATCCATATTGAGATTATTCAACGCTTCTTCTATCCATTCATTATTATTGAACTCTACAGATGAAGTCTTGCTGATTGTAACATTTGTTTTTGAGAACGAATTTGGTTGCTGTAATTTTTCATGAACGTCCTTCAGGTCTTCTGCAGAAAGAATCTTGATACCATCAATGTCTTTCAGAAGTTCTGCTGTTGTCGGATCACAAACGATATTAGTTATACCTGCAGCTTTTGCACTGTTTACTGCAGCTACTGCACCACGAACAGGGTGGATTCTTCCTGAAAGTTCCAGTTCTCCCAATACAAGGACTGGTTCTCCAGTCCAATGATTTTGTTCATTTAGTATACCAACTGCCATAGCAAGATCCATTGGAGAATCTTTTCTAAGGTCTGTAGGAATAAGAGACTGAAGCATTCTTTCTGCAGGCATTTCAAGACCACTGTTTCCAAAAGCGGCACGGATTCTTTCGCGGGTTTCCTTTGCACTAATGTCAGCAATTCCTACGATGTCATGGGATGGAATTCCGCGTCTGAGGTCTGTTTCAACCTGTACGATTGTTCCTTCATAGCCGAATGGAGAGAAAGTGTAGACTTTAAGAGGTTCAGCAGGTCTGTTGAATTCAGTTGACTTTTCTTCAGATAGTGATATATTTGATTCAACCGTTGTTGTTGATGCCCTCAAAGCAGTAGAGGAAGCTCTTTCTCTAAGAGTTTGTATTGTGGGAGCAACGCCCACCGCAACAACGGTATTTCTTTCTTCCGAAAATGCACTTTCCCTATCTACTTTTCCAATTGTTACTAAATAATTTCCTAATTCATCTTTATTAAAAATTATTTTATTTATTTTTGTTTCATCGTCTTTATCATCAAAAATGAGCTGAAAATTTTTAAATGTATTGTCAACTACAGCAAAATCTGCATTTCGAATTACCGAAGGAATCATTCTGTATTCTTCGGTATCAAATGCTTGACCATAACCACCTTTTCTATCAGGGCGAATATGTGTTGCACTTTTCTTTAATATAAATGCTGAATCTTTTTCGAGACCTAATTTTTCTGACAATTCTTCCTTAATATTAGGTAAACGAACAGCATTAGGAATATTTTTGTAATCATTAAGAATAATTGAATCCACAATATCAGAAAATTCTTCATCAGAAATAACCTGAAGATTTTCAACATCTTCTTTTTTAAGTGTATGATATGTTTTTAATTCAGGAACAGACATTCCCTTTTCAGCACATTTGTCCTGGAGAAGCTTTTCTGCATAGGCAGTCATATTTACGTTTGCAGGGAACTTTTCCCAGATTCTTCTGAGTTTTTCCCAGTCGATTGAGTTGTAGGTCTTGTAATCCTCTGCGTTCATGGACTTCTGTGCATTGCGGCTTGGAAGGTAGAGTTCTGAAATTACCATCTTCTTAACTTCGTTGGCTGTATATTTAAGGAATTCACTTCCAGCAACATCGCCTGAGGCAAAAGGATATTCGTTGAGAACTTTTGTAAATACGTCGTTCATTGAACTGTCGTAAGTCTCTTTGATTCCATCAAGTGCATTTTTAAGCATCTCATCAACACGGTCTGCTTCTGTTGCTTCAATGAGCCATTTCTTGTGAAGTTCCTTGTATTCGTTCTGGGCCTTATCAAGATCTTCCATTTTTTCCTTGAGAGTGGCCTTGAGGTTCTGGGTTGCTTCTTCAACAGTCTTTTCAACAAACTGGCGTTGAGAATCTGTTACTTCAGGGAAGTAAAGCTGGGTTTCGAGTGCGTTCAATGCTTCGATGAATTCATCGTGTGAACATGTTGAGCGGACATAATCGAATACAGAGCCGTTTCCATCCCCGATGTCATAGCGGCTTGGTTCATAAGAGAATGTGTCTTCAGGATTGTTTGGGTTTGGAATATTGAAGAACTTGAAGTTTGTCTTGTCGTAGCCGAACTGGATTCCTTTGTCTTCTTCAGGAAGCTTGTCATCACGTTCCAGATCCCAGTAGTTGTCTGCAGAGCCGTATTTTTCTTCTGCATACTTCTTGCGGTTGTGGAATTCAGAGTCTGCCTGCAAAAGAATCTCGTTGAATTCCTTTACTGTGTAGACTTTGTTTTCTGAAGGAAATTTAGGACTTTCTGATGAGTACATTACGACATAAGGAATCTTCTTTTCTTCGTATTCTTTCTTGATTCTGTCCTGTACCTTTTCGTACATTTTAGGAAGTAGTTTGTACTGAACGTCGTAGGTGTATGCTTCATCAGGTGAATACCATTTGTTACCCTGAACATGGCTTTCGTGGTTAAGGTCAAAGTTCTGGACAATAGCCATTACTTCCTTATTTCCGTTGCCGATTTCAGCCATGATTTCATCAACCATAGGGCGGAACCATTTTTCATAGCGAGTGTTCTTCTGTTCTACAGTTGTTCCGTTTTCCTTTTCTTCGTCAGAGAGGGCGAGGAATGTGCCACGTACAATGTCGCCGAACTTCCCTTGAGCAGTGCGGATTTCCTTAAAATTCAAATAGATTTCTTTTTCAAAATCTGGCCAGTCAAATTCTGCATAAGTCCATGATTTACCAGCCCATTGATATTCACTAGTAGATTTATCCCATGCAACAATTTCTTTACCGTTAGAGTCTAAAATATGACCTGAACCATCTTCCCAATTAATTATCTTATAACCAAGGTTTACTAATTCTGAATGATAATCCTGGATTGAATCTGTCATACCATCATCCATTTCACGAATATCGTTTTCTCTTTCCATGTCCTCAACTTCTGCATCAAGGCGTGGGAGTTCTGCGTTCATTTCCTTTGATTCTATTTCTTCTTTTACCTGAGCAAAAGCTTCGTGAACTGCATCTTCTCCGTACATATCGATGACTTTTGAAAGGATGTCGTTGAGGCTTGAATCGTTCTGGATCATAGAGACAAGTTCATCTTTTTCTGAGGCTTCTGTAATGATTTTTACTTCCTGGTTTTCAGGAAAATATTTTTCTTTTATCTGCAAAACAAAACTCTGGCTGTTTTCTACAGCTTCTTTTTTCGGATACCATACGTTGTGATTTCTTGAATAGAACCAGCCTTCTTTCTTGAGTTCCTCGCGGATTTCTTCAGCTGGTTTTCCGTTAAAGCGAATGTTGGCTCTTTTGAACTGTTCGCTGTATATGATTTCCATAGTCAAATTATTCATTTCGATACTCCATTAAAGTGTTTGATATTCAGTTCTTTTTCGATTTTTTCAAGGCCATAAATTTTTATTAACAATTCAATTGTATTTTTCAAAGAAGGATGACTTTTTTCAAAAAAATCATGCTCCCAATTCATTCGCTCTTCTTTCATTTTTTCCTCTTAATATCTAAATAAAAACAGGTCGCTTTTTTACGACCTGTTCCAAAAATTAAAGACAGATTTCCTGTTCTTTTTTTCTGTCCTGGTGCTTATTGATTTTTTTACCCATATCCCAATTTGCATTTATCACAGCTAAAGATTTCTTGTCAGCATCATAGATAAAAGAATTTAGAGGCTGGATTTCCTTGTTCTTTCCCTGTGTGGCTAGCTCATTTTTGCAAATGAGCTTAAAAGTCTCTTCAAATGCGGCCGCAATCTCTTTGCTAACAGTCACATCTGCCCCACTTCGGCAAGCTGCAAGATACATAGGCAAATAATTTTCAACTGAATCGATCTGAAGAGTTTTACCAACCAACCTTTCGTCTTTTCTAAGTTGTTTGTTTCCTTTATCCAAAATATTTTCAGGATTAGAAGTCTGATCAGCAAAGAAATAAGACGAATGATGAAATTTTCCGTTTTCATCTTGCCAATTGTAGAACAAACCTTTTTCACCCTGCTTAACCGTTGTTTTAGATGATTCAATTGATAATTTCGTTGCAACAAACTTACTTTCATATCCATGCTGCACTTTTGTGACTTGAGCTGGAATCAAATCTTTACCGTTTAAAACTCTGCCAGTATTAACGTTATAGATGGGATCAATAATCAGCTTACCATTAGAATCAGGAAGGAGCGGACAATTACCAGAATCCATTGATTCAAGCAAAATCTTTGCGCTGTGTTTTGGTACGTACGAACCGTTCCAATCGTTTTTTGATGGGGATAAATTTGACATATAATGCCTCCTTTTGAAATTTTGGAGGCATTTTGAATAACATTCTCATACCTCCTTTCTTTATGCAAACTTATACTTAACGAACTCTAGAAGGTGTCTAATTCGTATCTTCGTATTTAGATTTGCAATCATTGTTTATTTTAAAATATATTATTGTCACTTTAAAAATTATTCAATAAATTTTGTCATTTTTATAATATAAATTTGTTAAATTTAGGATATAATTAAAAAATATATGAATACACTGACTGTTTCAGTTCCAAATACGGATTCCACAAGATATTCGTTATATGTAAAAGGAGTTTTTCTGAATAAGGAAAAACGAAACGAATATGTTGATTTTCATCTCAACGAAAAATATATATTCGTTGTTTTTTATGGGTTCAAGGCAGTTCGCAATAAAAAAACAAAAAGCATTCATCGCAGGTGCTATGTTCTTTCAGCCTTTAATGGCAGCAAGTTTCTTCCTGGCATCAACAACAAAATCAATGTCATTTCGGCAGGCACTGGAAGAGCATTTGACGGACTTAGATATCTTTTAAATCAATTGTCGGACAAAGATTTGAACAAACTGTTCAAACTTCCGCCAATAGAATGGCAAAGACTGATTGCTGT
The DNA here is from genome assembly GCA_016297405.1 of Treponema sp. Classification (GTDB taxonomy): domain Bacteria; phylum Spirochaetota; class Spirochaetia; order Treponematales; family Treponemataceae; genus Treponema_D. The sequence goes on along the minus strand of JAEDGP010000015.1, from coordinate 28,855 downwards.
TATTGCCAATCACCCTTTATCAGATGCCATGTATTATCTTTATCAAATGGAGAAAAAAAATGACAATATCCAATGACATAATGAAATATCTTAGGATAGATTCAATATCGATTTTTCAAGACGAAAAAGATTTTTTATGCGCCTTAACTAAATTCGAAGACGGAATTTTTACATTTTCATTCCCTGAAAACATTCAATTGGCTCCAAATTCACAATTCGTACTTAAAATCAAATACCAAGATCATGATGAAACAGAAAATTGCTACGTTACAGATATGGGCGTAAATTATTTTTCTTCCACTATGAAAGGATCAAATCTCGAAAAACAATTGTTCATGATGGAAGAAAAAAAACAAAGATATGGAAGGCGAAAAGAACCAAGGATTTCTGTTAATGTAGCGAATGTAAAGCAGATTGGGCTTTCCCGGATTGATCATAAATTGATATTATCTTCATCCCAAAAGCAACCATGTGCCATAGTTGATATGAGCATTCATGGAATCTGCATAATCACATATTACACAAAAGACCTTCAGAACAAAGAATTGTACCAGCTTCTCATAACCACCACCACAAAACAATTCATTCTGAATCTCCATAAGGTACACTCAAAATTGACAAAGGTTTCAAAAAACACTTTCGCTTATATTTCCTGCCAGCTTCTTGAACCGATAAATTATGAATGGCAAAACTTAATAATCTCGTACCTTGAAAAAGAAGAGAAAGGCCTTATATCAATATAAAACATTATCTTGTTTTTAAAATGAAGTTCGTTTATAGTTTCAATGACGAGTATGACAAAAATAACTTATGCACAACAGAAGCTACAAGAGCTAATAAAGAAAAGAGGACTTCGCAAATGGTGTCAATCAACAGGGCTCAACCATTCCCATCTTTTCAATGTTGCAAATGGAACTCAAGCCGTAACATTCAAATTGATAGCAGCAGCAGCTCCTTTCATTGGTCCTATAGATTGGCTTTACTATATTGACGAAAAAAAACCGTATGAAGCAACCTGTATTCCAGCTTTCGCCTGCACAAAGCCAAGTTTTTTCATTGAAAAAAACAAGGGTAACTATAAATCCTTTGCTAAACTTTTTAACATCTCGGAAATAACAAGCTATAACATCTTCATCCGTTTAAAGCAATTACCGCCCCCACAACTCATAAGAAAGATGTCTGAATATACTCAGACTAACCCGAATTTGTTTTTCACTCCATATGACATTGATGAATCCCATTCAATTCATGAAGGAGATATTGTTTCATTCTGCTCAAAAAAGTTTCTGGTTTTGAAGGTAATCGAAGATTCAGCAATCTGCTGTGCAGTATCAGATCAGCAATCAAATATATCCATCCAAATTTTTGATGAAACATATTTTCTCTGGCCTCAAACATTATCTACCCTGGAAACAAAAACCCTGGGATTCATCCAAAAAATTGATGACCTCATATATAAAGAAGTTGTAAACACTATAGTATCTTATTTCAAATAGCAAGACATATATGAATGGAAAAATTACCATGAAAGGACTTGCTTATATTGATTATACTGTTCCTGTCCCAAGCAATACACCTTACAATATTGCAGAATTAAGCTGCAGGCGAAATAGATTGATAAGTTCATTTATGATTTTTCATCTTGTCCATTTAGTGATAGATTAGCAATAAAAAAATCGGCTTACTGAAATTATCAGCAGGCCGAATTTTTTAAGGATTGTGTTAATCACAACTTCTTATTCCGTAGGATCATATTGTCGTTCTGATCCAGTCAGATTTTCCGGAAGAATATTAGAATCGCTTGCAGGTGCATTCGTCTTTACATTCATGACTTTTGCAATTTCAGATCCGATGTTCTTTCCTTTTTCTGCTGCTTTGCCATCGCCTTTGATGTATTCCATGACTCCCATATTCTTTCCCTCCATATTTTTTGCGCCATGAAATAATCCGGAAGGATTGTCAGGACGAGCTCCTGCACCAGTACCGCCACCACCAGCACCACCTTGTCCAAACATCTTACCCAATGGCCCAGGACTTGTTTTTCCATGAAGATACGCATTTCCCTTTTCTGCCATAGATCTGCCCATGGACCTAAGGCCATTACCAAGCGAATCTCGTATACCGTTTCTAAGACCTGTAGCTCCTCCTAATGCTCCGGCAAGAATTTTTTTACCTTTGCTTCCATTGGTTTCTGAATATGCTGTTGCTGTTGCATTTGTGGTTGTCTGTCCAATCTTATTCAGAGCTCCTGCAGTATTGATTGCTGTATTTGTTCCAGTTCTAATTCCTGCAGATGAAATTTTACCCATTCCCATTCCAACCATACTTCCAGTAGTCGCAGCTGCCGCAAATTCTCCCATGGACAACTGAGGTTGACCAGTAAGTATTGTCTGTGCAATTTTAGGTGCATTCTGACAAAGGACAAAACAAATGATTGAGATAAAAAGAATATTTCCAAAAGAAACAACATTCACTCCAGATGTTGACGTGATTTGCTGCAAAGTAAAGTCCATCATTAGATACAGCATGAAGAACATACAAATTGTTATAACCATCATCTTCATCAGAAACCCGGTTATTACAGGAATCAATTTTTTAGGCATTTCTTTGGTTCCATCAAAAAGGATGAACGGTATCAAAACCACTCCTATTCCTGTAACGATTGTATATTCAATTATTGTCATAACGTATTGAATGATCGCAAATATCACACACAGAATTAATACGATTATTGAAAAAATCAGCAGTACGAATTGTGGAATTTTTTGAATCGTGTACTCCACCTTATGCATAGGCCGCTGAACGAAATTCCAACTTACTGAATAGCCAAGTATTTTTGTTGAATCGTAATCGGTATTATCAATCTCATTTATATTGGAGTTATATTCCGCCTGGAAGTTTTCCCACATCACAGAAGCACAAAATAAAGCGATTCTAAAAATTGACGATGGAGACAGATATGGAGTATCACTTCTATTTTGAAGCCAGATAGTTTTTGGAAGAAAAGAATCAAGGAGATTTTTCTTTGGAGACGATTCTGTATCATCATCATCTTCTTCAACAAGCAGACTGTTAAGTACACCAAGAGTTCTGGCTGTATATATCGTATTCGTATCTGGATGATTTGTGCGATATTTATTGACTTTTTCCAACGCAAGCCGTTTTTGTTCATCTGTTGATTTTGAATCCAAAATTGAACTGGCAACTCCATTAAGATATGACGTATAATCAGCAGACTCATTAGCATCGGTAATGCTCGTCAGTTTTAAATTTGAACAGATGCTGTTTATGTCCTGGGATACATTTTTTTTAAACTCGCTATAGTTCGCCAGATCTGCTGCAATATTTGTTCTAAGAGATGCAAGATTCTGTGGAATAATCTTATTACCTCCACTTGCAGTAACAGCAAGTCTATTAGCGATATAAGCAACTCCTTTACAAGCCGGTGAGTAAAACGAAACAAGAATAAAAAAGGCTACCCATTTCAATCCAAGACCAAAAATTCCTTCTTTAATTTGCTGGCGGGACATGGCAATTTTTAGTCCTGTCCATACAATACCAATCAATCCTATAATTTGTCCAAGATGAATGATTATGCTTCCAAAAAAGCTCATGACTCGAGTAAAATATTCAATAGCTTCAACAACAGGAATATCAATAAATCCGTCAATCCCATCACCTACATTAAACACATCCATACGCAACTCCTTCGCTAATTATTAATTACTTACAAAATTTCCGGGCAAACTTTTCTCATAGAAACGCTGCAGTTTATCCTGTTGAGCTCTTTCTCGTATTTCAGCTTCCTTTTTTGCTTCTTCATGAATAAAATTAGCTGCTGCCAAAGATGCTGCACGATCCATAGCAACTTTCACGTCCAAAAGACCTCGGGCACATTGTTCAGACATCAACAGCAATGCTTCTCTAGATGCACCCTCTGTCATGTTACCATCTCTATCAATCGTTGAATAAGCAGCATTAAGTATTGCATTTGTCTCTTTTACTTGCTGTTCATAAATAAGGTCCTGAACATCTTTGTCCGCTTCCTGGATGATTCCAAAAACTTTTTCCTTGAGGTAAGAAGAACTCTGCTGAACAAACAAGTAGTTTTGCGGACTAATGCCATACTTTCGATAGATGGCTTGTTTCTGCTTATCAGTCAATTGGTGTTCCAAAGCGCTCACCGCAAGTCTCATTGATGTAGTCATATAATTCATGCCGTCTCCAATAGCCGCAACAAAATTATGAGTTGAACCATTGAAACCACACAGATCAGCCAGCGAATACCCTACACCACCGACAATAATTCTTTTGGCATTTGCCGTATCTCGTATTTTCCTTGTTTTATCCAGGATTCTGTTCACCTTGGAAGTTGCATCTTTTATTTCATTGCGAATATCAAAATCTCCATCCCATGAAACTTCTTCCCATCTAATCGATTTTGCAGCTTCAATAGCCTGCTGCAACTGTTCATACTGCTGTTCAATCTGAGTGATGGTATTATTGACCATATCATAAGACGAATAGAGCGTATCAATCGCTGTCATCCAGTTAGATGGATCCAGCATCACAGATCCAGGTGTTGTAGTTACAGCTGCCTGTGCATCAAGATTTGATGTTCCACAAACAATGAACAATGCAAACATAATTGATTTAATTTTCATTTGTACTCTCCTTGATAAGAATCTCCTTATATTCTGAATAATCCAACAACTTCGGATTTTTACCGATTTGAACATAATACTCCTGGAGTGCATCAAGCATTTCAAAAGCAAGCTCCAAGCCAGTATTTTTACCAAATTGGGATTCAACTTTATCTATGATTTCATGGTTACTGGTTATAAGCCCAAGCTGAAAATCATCCAGATCCAAACGAAACATTCTGGTCCCATATGGATTCTTGAAAAGATAATCTCTTTTCATTGTTGCATTTGAAAGAGCGATTATTTCATTTGAGGTCAACCCAAAATCACTATAACTATCAGCCAACGATTGAGCAGATTCATCTGCCAAGTATATTTTGGTTAGACATTGCTGGATTATCGTATCCCTCAAGGAGCTTGCAGACGCTGCAGAAACTTCCTGCGTAGCAAAAATACAAAAAACCTTCTTTTTGCGAAGGGTACGAAGCCATTCCTGGACATATGAAGAAAAAATAGGATGCTGCAAGTACAACCAGGCTTCATCCAAAAACAGGAATGTAAGTGGCTGTTTTTCGCCGTTTTTAACATTCCAGACGTTCTCAAGATACCTGAAAATATACATCAATGCAGGTGCAACCGCTTTTTCGCTTAGCTTCATCAAGCTACCCATCTCAATCGTCATAAGTTTTGACAGATTCATCTTTGTTTCTGAAGCATCAAATATCGGTCCAAAGATTCCACCCACACAATATGGATCCAAAGCATTTCTGATAGTGTTTTCACCTGTTACAGGATCTGTGTAATTGCAATATCCCTGGAACGATGTCAACGTCTTTTTCTTATTGCTTGTTGTTGATAATGATTCCAAGGTCTCAGTTATTGCTTTACTGATTTTGGAAGTGATTTCGATTTTCTCCTGGACCAACAATCCTTCAATGAATCTTTGACACCACATCAGAGACTCTTTGTATTCGCTTTCTGATACTTCTCTAGGATTCTTAAGTTCACTTAGCGGTTGGAATGCTACATCATCTTTGGCAGGTTCAATATATACGCCTCCAGCACATACCATGAATCCTCGGGATGACAACTGCTTATCGATACAGATAATATTTGCATCCGGATACTTTGTAGCCTGTGCCATAAGCAATGCCAGGAGCGTTGATTTTCCGGCACCTGTTGGACCAAAAATGAAAGTATGCCCAACATCGCGAACATTCAAATTCAAAAAAAACGGTGTACCATAAGAAGAGGAACAGATTAAAAGCGGTACGGCAGATCCTGTAGTTTCTGCCGTAAAATCATTGTACATCTGTCCTTCCCATGCAGATGATAGCGGAATAATATTAGCCAGATTGCGAGTTGAAAGAAACGGCCTTCGTATATTTGAATATACATCTCCTGGCATCATCCCCATCCAGGCATTAGCTGAATTAAGCCCTTCTTCCATGCATGGAAAACCACACGACCTTATGACTTTTTGCAAATTAATGGACTTTGCTCTTGCAACAGAAAGTTTTTTATCCCAAACCATAAGAGAACTTGTGTAATATCCAAGATAATAATCCCCCATCGATATGTCAGCCTGTATCTGGGAAGCCTCATTCTCCATCTCAATCGCGCCTCTATTTTCCCGATCAATTTCGACATTTGCAGCAAGTTCCGTGAAAATCGTTGCGGCAGATTTTCTTCCTGAATACATACGTTTCTGGTATTTATCTGCTTCTTTGATGGATTCTTCCTTTGACAATGGAATGAACCTTGTTGTCCAGCGGTATTCGATGTTCGTTCTGTTCAGACCGTCAAATATTGCCGGATAAGTCTGTGAAGGAAGATCCATCACAGCAATCACAGGAGCATAATAATCCCCAATCTTAATTGGAATCGAATTTTCCACATCTACATCACATAGATAATTGTCCAAAAAAAAGAAAGTATTGTCCGGATACGAAAAATCTTCATCCTTAAGCGTGACAGCTTTCTTTATGTAGCTGAAAAGCTCAGAATTATCCAAACGATGATTCCATATTTTTGTGCCCAATGTTCCCATAACTTTTTCTATCTCATCAGAAAAATTGGAAACTTCTTTCCTGATTTTTTCTATGTGCTGCGAAGTTTGGAAAAGAGATTTTTTTCTTCTTGATTTAATAAAGAAAAAAGATTTGGCTTTGTTTTCCATATCATTAGGAAGCTGATAAACAAAACTTATGTAATAATCAGATGTGTAATGTTCCCCATTGTTTTTAAAATTGTCTGCTCTCCTACGATCTATGAGCCAACCAGCAAGATTATTGTATGTTCCGGCAGGATAATCATAAGTTTTTCTGCGATAGACATCAAAATATACAGCCCATCCAGATTCCCTTGCCAGCGACATGATACTCAAGTTAAACAACTGCGCTATTGCATTGATACTCTCTGCTGATGATGCTTCCATGTCTGGATAATTTACCCGATATGTAGTCATCAAAGCTCCATTCTTAAGAAGGCAGACACCTTCAGCCAAGATGAACGAATATGGCGTTATAAACTTTAATTGATTGATTGGCTCTTTACCCATTTTTGAGAAGTCAAGAAATGGAATATTCATGAATTCCTCCTCCACACATTTGGCTGCATGATTCTATCAAAGAGAATAGTAAGCATGTACGGATCCCTTTTGCATAATGTCCTTGCAACTAAATAGAGAAGCAGCCCAATAAAAATGCACCATGGCGAAACCATAGTCATAAGCACGATGGTCAAAATCAAAATCGACATAAAAGGCCCAAGGCCAATTCTACCGACCAGATTTGGCTCCATAAGAACTCGATGCACTTTTGTCGCATAGTCATATACCGTCAATTCGTTCATCATATCTCCCCTGCTTTTGTTAGCTGACAGTAAATTCCATACCAGTCGTAAAGTATGAACAAATTCCTGATGCAGAAAGCAAGATGATTGTTCCAATTATCCAAGGTGCAAATTTCTTTATTATTGCACCGCCACCACCTTGCTGGCCCATCACAACCATTCCAATTGCTTCCAAGATCAATGCTACAAGAAGAATGACTTTTACCCAGGAACTCTGAAACAGAGCCAAAACTTTTTCGCCCCATTCATCCAACTTGCCGATAGTATCGCCACTTGCAGCAAAAATTGGTGATGTGGCAACAACAAGCAGAACTATCATCAAAACAATCTGTTTTATGATTCTTTTATCAAAGTGATTTTTTTTCATTTTTTTCTCCAAAATTAATTTTCATCCATGCACTTCATTTTTTCCGACAACCATAATTTTCAATAATTTCCATCCTCGTCGGCTCCTGTTTTTTTTCCTTCTCCGCTCCTCCTATATCAGTCCGTTTGATTCAAGTTCTTCTAAGAAACTTGAATTATCTAATTGGGATGTTTCCACAACCTCATCAATCATAGGTCCGTTTTTTGAGCCTTGAATATGGATCAAAAGTTGAATGGACTCGGAAATGTCCGGCAATTCTCCTGTAATCACTTCTCTAAGAAGGGCCCGTATACGAGATATCATTGATAATGCAGAATTGGCGTGAATGGTTGTTGCGCAACCTGTATGACCGGTATTCATGGCTTTAAGAAGCTCATTTGTAACAGGTCCATAACGAAGTTCGCCAAAAAATATTCTTGAAACATTACATCGCAATGCAGCACCAACCGCCTTCAACGTATCTTCTCCCTCGGCCCAGATATTGACCTTGTCTTCTGCATTACATTGAATTTCTCCTGCGTCTTCAACGATATAAAAACGTTCATCAGGTGTTATCTTGCGCATTTCGTCTATCAAAGCATTAAGCAATGTGGTTTTACCAGAACCGGTAGAACCACCAATAACAATATTCGACCTCCTTTTGATATGCTCAAGAATCAAATCATAGCGTTCTTGGGAAATACGGTTTTCTTTCAGATAGCTTTCAAAAGCGAAAATCTTTTCTGATGGCCGCCGAAGAAAAAAAACAGGTCCTTCCGCTGCTCTTGGGGGCATAATTCCCTCAAAGCGGATTCTATATCCGCCCAAAGGTATGACTCCTTCAACATATGGATTCCTTTGATCAATTGGCACACCAAGGATTGCAGCACTTTGAGATATTATTCTTTTTATTGTATCAGTATCAAAATAAGTTCCGGTAAAACACTTATCCATTCCTATACCTTCAACAATCAGTTGACCTTTGTTACCAACTGCAATATCAGTCACATGAGGATTTTTGACAAACGGAATGATTTCTCGCATATCATCTTCAAGATTCTCAATCCATTTTTGCTGTTTATAGTGCTGCGAAATTCCCTCAAGGGTTCCTTCTGTCATCTTACTTATCCTCATCTTCAAAATTCATATCCGAATAGATATCCAAAACCATGTTTGTAATAAATCCAGGATGATTTTTCTTCAGATCCTGGTATGTTCTGTTTATGAATTTCTTGAATAGAACGTCTTCCTGCTGTTTTCTAAGGTTTTCTGCAATCGCCTCATTTTCCAGGACATTTGAAACAAGATATTTGGCCATAGAAGAAATCAATTCACCTTGCACATTAATTGAATTAACAATCCGTTTTGAAATTTCCAGTTGCTTATGAAGCTGACTATATATCAGTTCAGTATCGCAGGTGCGCTTTTCAAAATATGACTCAATGCATAAACTTACAGCTTCAGAACATGAAACCTGTTTCTCTTTGGCCAATTGTTCAACCACAGCTTTTAGTTCTGAACTAATGTAAATACTCATGGCTTCTTTCATTTTTTCAGCTCCTGGAAAACATCGATGTTTTCGACTACATTGATTGCTTCAATATTTTCAATCTTTGCTATTTGCTCATCAATTTCCACAATCGCCCTGATCTTCCTGTGATGATGGCTAGGCAATTTTTTGACTCTGCTCTCTATCTCTTTCATTGTTGGCTCATCAAGAAATGCTTTGTCCTTAAAACGCGGATCTTCATAATAGACAACTTTTTTACCTTTGTAAGGCGGCATATTCTGATTCATTATGATTGCCCGGTTAAACTTAAGCTTCATAAGCTCATCAGGAGAAACAAGACTTGTAGAAGTTTCCTGCGATGATCTGGAAACACTGTTCATTCCAATTTGATATTGATTGCCGCTTGAAGAAATATTATCAAGCAAAACAGATCTGTTACCAATCGTCTCAGAAAATTGCCGGGCATCCTTCAGGTTTCCAGGCGCATACATGATGATTGTCTTACAATGATCCAAAAACGGATGATTTTCCCCATACACATCAACAATCTGGTTCAAACTCTGGCTGACGATAAAGAAAGTTACTCCATACCCTGCAAGGATTCCGGCGTTTTGAGCAATATCAGGAAAATACCCCAGGACAGGAAATTCATCCAACAAGAAAAGACATGGATTTTTCAATTTTACGTCATTAGCATTGGTTGTTCCGCTGGAAAACTTCTTGATCATGAAAGTAATCAAAAGCCGAAATACAGGACTTATTCGCTTAATGTGGTTATATGGCACAATAAGATATAGCGATATACCGTTTTTTGAATTAACAAAATCATCGACTGAAAAATCAGAATACCTGGTTGCCTGTGCAATCAATGGGTCCTGGAACAAAGAAATTTTTGAAAACACAGTTGCATAGGTTGAAGACCTTTCTTTAGGGTTTTGGATTTCTGAACGATTCGCCGCTTTTACAATCAAGTCATGTATGAATTGATTTTCTTTCCCATCATCATCCACATGTACCCCATCTTCTCTTAACTGGGCCAGCATCACTGATCCGCATCCCCCCTCTTCGTCTTCAGCATCATCTTCATTTTTAGCCTGACTGAAAATCGTAAGGACCATAGAGATATTTTTTTCTTCCCATGGAATTTTTTTAGAGAAACGAACATGAAGAACGACTCCAGAAAAAATATCGCGCGCCATATTGTTGAAATACTGTGATGCTCCATCAGAGGCGGCCTTCGCATTTTCCGCCCCAAAAAAGATTTCGCCTATCATGTCCGCCCAGGCAAAAGCTTCGCTTGCTGTATCCGGAATCTCATGAATAGGATTGTAGTGACAAGTATTTCCATCAGGATCCAATGGTCTGAATGGAATGCAGGTTGAAAACTTAGATCTATAACCTGCCGTAGCGGCCCAGTTTTCTCCTTTTGGATCAAAGATGACCATGGAGCCTTTGCCTTTTATGATTCTTGATGTGCGTGCAAGTTTCCGAGTTATCTTTTTTTTATAGAATATGCTTTTTTTATTATATTCCCAGTCCCAATACGGCACTCCATAATTTAGACATGTAGGAATTACTGTAGAAACACCTTTACCACTTCGAGTAGGAGCAATCATCCAGGTATTAGTACGTCCGGAATGACAAACAAGCTTGTCAACATGAGGTCTTTGTGTCACCAAATTCTTTGGCAAATCAAGCACCAAAGAAGCCTTTTCTGCATCCACATGAAAACCTACATTAGCCGTATCAAGTTCACCACAAACAACACCATACTGCTGCAAGAGACCATTTTTCTTCAGATCTTTTTTTGTGGCCCATCTTGCTGTGCCATGAATGTGCTGATTGTGCTGATGAGCCGAAAGTAAAATACTGCAAACTACAAACACAATTACAGCAAGTCCCAAAGAAATAAATACTGTTGGCATAACCTGCATAACCAGAGCAGAATAGACTTCATCGAAAGAAAATTTGATAATTCCTAAGAGGAAAACAAGAGGATTATATATACCCGTTCTATCAGGCCGCAAAAAAAGAGGTTTTCCAACAACACTTTCGTTGTAGTCCACAAGTCTGGCAAAACTCTGTGTGGCGTTGAATAAGCCAACACATATAATGACAACAGGCACAACCCATCTAAAAATTGGCAACCACAAATAGGTATGCTTGCGTTCAGGGTCTTCGCGAGAAAACTCTTCTATATCTTTCATAATTCCTTCTTGGGCGGGCAGAATCATGAGATATCTTAATGATAAGTAAATATTTATTTTTTGTAAAGATATTATTTATTTATGGACAAAATATCTTGATAAAAAAATAAAAATATATGATAATTCTTTACGTATTTCATAACGGAATACTACTTTTCGATTTTTTTTGAGGCCAAGATCTCTTCTCCTTGGCCTCATTCTTTTTAACAAGATCGAAAATTTTGTTTTTCTTATTGACAAAAACAAAATAAACAGCTATCGTCTAAGTATGCCAAAACAAGAAAAACAAACGTACGTTGGATATGGCTATCACGGTGGAGGTCGTCCCAAAAAGTCTGAAAATGACAAGAAAAAGACATTTTCGATTTCTGGCACACCATCAGAGATAGACGAACTAAAATCAATCGCAGAAACTTACAACATAAGTGTTTCTAAATTGGTTTTTGAAGCCGTCCAGGCATATTCACGAGATTAAAACAAAAAAAGCTGCTTTCTTTTTCAGGCAGCGGAAGGAGTTATTTATGAAAAAGATTATGGTTTTGCTTGCCTGTGCAATGCTCGCATTTTTTACAAGCTGTTCACAGGATGGCGACAGCAGTTCATCAAATCCTGATGGTTTTGAACCTGGTTGGTATGAATACATTGGGGAAAGTCTTGATGTAGATCATGCTTTTACATATAACCAAGAAGAAGGTGACAAAAAAGCATTCTTTAATTTTGATAAAAATTGCAAGATAGAATATGGTTTCATCGATGACTGGGGCATAGACAAAAAAGACATTGATATTGTTAACAAATTAATTAATTTTTCAATGCTTAAAAATGGGGCAACCACTTTCCAGAAAATTACTCTTGATCAGCTGCTTAATGAATGTAGAGGTGCTGTAGCTTCCTATGATCCAGAAATTCGCCCATTTATGAAAACTATTTGGGCGGTGCAAGATGAGAACTATGGTTTAGTTGGTTATCCTTGTGACCAGAAAATCTATTATCCAGGCAAAGTATCAAAGATTTTGATAACAAACTCTGAACCAGATTATTGGGATGATACAGAACATGATATCGAGAACGACCTTCATGAACTGAACAAAACACTTGTTATTGGTACCGATGAAAAAGGAAATTATTTTCAGTTTAAGGCTCATACAGATAAACCATCCTATAAAGAAGAAGCATATGTAAATCTTTATGTTCAACAACATGATTTACCATTCTATTCTTACGAAGCTATTATATATAGGCCATCTGAAGAATAGTTCTTAAAACAAAAAGGCTGTCCAATAAGTTTTTTTTATTGGACAGCCTTATCTTTTTATTTCAGTTCTTTAATACACTCCCTTCTATCAATCAAAAGCATCAAAGTATCACTTTTTCCAACTCCATTGTGAATATAATTTACAGTCACTGGATATGAAAGAACATCAACTACTTCCTTATTGGTACACGGCTCCTTTACTGCATCAATGTTATCAGTATCAATGCGATTCATTCCGACATAAGCATTACTATATGAACTTCCATGGCCAAATTTTATATTTACATAATCATCAGAACTGCCACCTTTTAAATTCGTTTCATTCCATATCTTATAAGTATTACATAGAGGAGGACGATAGTACCATGGTATGGACTCAAATTCTTCCCTTGAGAAAACCTTTCCGTCAAGGGAAGAATCCCTTGTCTTTTTATAATATGTATCGTTTGTAACCCAAACTTTCTCTTTTACTCCTGCTAAGCGACTGCTATCAATATTTTTGAATTTATAACTATATTTGGTATACCAATATGCGCTCTCTGGCTTAAGTTCATTGTCATACAGACCACCAAAAGTATTTTTCGAAGAAAGTTCGATCAAGTATTTACCATTAACAGCTACAAGAGGTGGATAAAGAATTGCATATTCATCATGCTCGCCACCGTAATCATCAGATGTAGTTACCCACTTAAACTGCTTCACATCCAGATCATTACCATACAACGTCGGTTTGTATCCGGTAATTATCCTGTATTGGTAATCAATAAGATCCTCACCACCGGTTATGGCATATTTGTTGTCTCCAAGCTTCAAAAGTTCAATCCCCTTTTCTGCTGCAGAAGTGTCGTCCAATGAAACAGATACAAGTTGATAGCTTGCTTTTGTTTCTTCCGGCTTAAAGCAAACCACAGCTTTTTCACCATCACCCACATGAAGGATTCCGTCTTCCACCATACTGAAGTTTCCATCAGACTCAACAACTTCTGGAACAATAGAAATTGAATCATATTTGAAAACCGATGGAATAATTTTTTTCCCGATAACTTCATCGCTGCGATTTGGATTTGTGGCCGTAATGATCAGATTGAAATCCGGAGTTTCGCTTTTTGGCTTGATTATGATATTGCCACTACCTTCTCCCAATGATTCAATTTCATATTCATAGTATTCATCACCTAGAGTTGACGACACCTTGATGTCTGCGTCAGTAGGATTCACTTTATAGCTAATGCTTCGTGTCTCCGAAGGACTTATACGCATAACCGTAGAGCCGCTTACAGTGAATGAATAATCCCAGGATACTTTAATTGCCAAAGATCCTTTTGCGCCACCATCAGTAACACAATATATGTTGCCAGTTCCTTCTTTAATACCTTCAACTTCAAGATACCCCACACCTTCTTCATCACAGCCAAGATCCGTATAAATAAAATAATCATCATCAGAACTTGAAGTCCATGTAAGGATAGCATCAACTGGACTTACCGTATATTTTACTCTGGCTGTGTGAACTGGCTGTACTTTCTTTGAATTATTTTCAAAAACGAAACTTTTTGCGTCTTCAACCTTAACGGTACATTTTGCGCTCTGTGAAGAATCTGGAAGCTGCGCATACACTACAGCTTCTCCAGAAGCTACTGGATATATTGTCACCGTTTGCCCACTACCCATGACTTTCGCCACAGTCTTACCATTAGCACCTTCACAGCTCCAAATGATATCGTAATAATCATTTGAGCTTTCTGAATTCTCGATAGTTGCCTTGAGCGTTACTCCAGAATTTCCCCTTATCATGCTGATATATGATTTATTGAGGGAAATTGTTTTACCAGCAGAACCTGGCACTACAACATAAAATTGTAATGTAGAATTTGCTTTGGGATGTGAACAAGTGATCAATGCTTCACCTGATTGCTTAGCTGTTATATATATCTGCGGTCCTGTTACATACCCAGAAGAATTTATGCCGGTAACCTGTACAATATCACTATCCGATGTCGTCCATTTCAGTTCCTGCTGGTCGGTAACCACAACACCACTTCCAGTCAAAGATGCAGTTAAAGTCTGGCTTTTACCTTTGTTCAGAGTAGTTATCGTGCTTCCAGAAGTTATATATACGGCATCAGTAGGCTTTTCTTTAACATAGACCATCATCTCAGTCGTTGCCTGTATAGTTCCTGATGAACTAGATATAAGTTTGGCTTTTACAGTTGTTGTTCCTTTATTGATTGCTGTTATCTGGGCCACAGACTTTGTTCCATGTACTTCGCAAATCAACGGATTATCGCTTGAATATTCAACATGAGTTGTTGCCTTCGTTACAGGGACCTGCATTGTCAAGAATTCAACCGATCCCTGGATCATTGTTTTATTTGTGTCAGGATATCCAAATGAAGTATATTCCTGAACATTGATTATTATCTGCTGGTCATACGCTGACTTAGGATGCGATACTGTCAGAGTTGCACTACCAGATTGCTTTGGAGTTATTGTGCAAATATTTGCGGAATATTGGATATCAACAACATCAAAAACATCCAAAGACCACTTGAAGTTGTACTTATCAGTAATATCACCATTAACCAATGACGCAGTAATTGTTTGAGTAGGATCGGTTGGTTTTATGTTAATGATACTTTGAGGAACACTGATATAGCAGTCCGATTGAACAACATTATCGCAGACAACCAGAAGCTGAGCCGTATAAGAAGATTTTGGATGGCTTACAGTAACATAAGCCTGGCCATTCTTAAGTGCTTTAAGCTTTGCAACTTCATTCTGGCCAAACACCGTACAGATAGAGGAATCCGATGAGATCCAGACAAAATTGGCATAATCGCTTTCGTTTCCGCCAACCAAATCCGCTGTCACAGTGGAATAAGATCCGCCGACATTAGCTGTAATTACGCTTGAGCTTAGCTGAATATATGGGTTTTCAGCTGCCTTAATAGGATTTACACATTGTGCGATAATCTGAAGAGAATATGCACAAGCAGAATTTTTGACTGTTATGATTGCCGTACCAATTGAGTTTCCTTTTAGGGAAGCGGTTGCACCTGTAGCAACAACATCAACAATCGCCGGATTTGATGATGTCCACTGATACCCATCCACAATTATCTCATCAGAATTCTTTACCTGGACCGAAACGGTCTTTGATGCCCCCTCTCCAATTGCCACAACGTTATTAGAGGTGGTCAGATACGTCAGACTTGCCAATTCTTCCAATGAATTGCCAACAAGCACAAGAATTTTCTTCTCAACATCAGTGTGACTGTTGCGAACTGTAATTTCAGCCTGACCGGAAGAAACCGGTTTAACATATGCGATACCGGATGAAGTCTGAGCAGTTATTTGAGCAACCGATTCATTATCAATGCTAAAATCAAAACCACTATTTTCTGACGAATTTACCAGGACAGCCTGGATTTTTGAAGGCTGCTCATCCCTTAAAAGAGTCAAAACATCCTGGGAAGAAATATACACCACAGGATTTTCTTCAGCATGTATATAAGATGAACCGATGTGAACATATATCTTGAGTACATTTTGGCTCTCAGGATGAGTTAGCTCAATGTAGGTTTCACCTTCTTTCAAGGCTTTGATTGTTGCCGTAGATCCATTTCCTATAACTTGGGCGATTGTATCATCATGTGATGACCATTGTATTTCTGCCTGCTTAAATGAATTTAAATTTATCGCAGTAACCCTAGCCTGTGCAGTATCTCCCACATTCTTGATTGTGATTACGTTTTGAGTTGTCGTCAAATATACTTCAGGAGATTCTATAATACAACCTTCTGGATAGATTGTTATTGTCCAGGTACATGAGAAAGTCTCATATTCAACAGTTATTTTAGCTTCGCCCGAATTAAGTGCACGAACATTGCAGCAAAGAGGTTCCCCTTCAACATGATCTAATTGAACCAATGATGGATTGTTTGTGGTCCATTTTACAGTTGCATAGTTTTCATCCTGTTCAAATCCAATTGTCTTGGCAGAAAGAAATACTGTCTTATTGACTTCCACATTATAATACAGTTTATCTGAATAGATTGCCTTGGCCTTCGACAACTCTTCTTCAGTGTCGGCAGTAACAACCATAACACTCTTATCGTGTTCAACTGCTGGATGAGATATATTAACAGTTGAATATGTTGTTCCAGATCCTTTAGAAGGTGCTATCAATCGAGCATTCAGTCCATTGCCTACTACCGATACGGACGAAGGTTCAACACATTTCCATTCAATCAATGATTCATCCGCAACATCTTTTCCTTTCAGCGAAATCACAAAGTCCTCGGTTTCCCCATTCAAAATCTTTACCAGCCCATCTCCAACAAAATACATCGGACTTTCCAATAAAGCATTCTCTGGCAAGACTTTGACAAGAATTTCCGTTTTATAGGCAATTCGTTTATGTCCAACCTTAATTACAGCTGACCCTTCACTCTTAGGTGATATGACAGCTGATGCCATACAAAAAGTTGCGACTGAACTTCTTGCAGATGAAACACTTCCATTTACAGTCTGAAGAGAAATAACTTCAGAATGACCATCGACTGCATTATTCTCTATTTCCCAGGTAAAATCATTACTATCTGATGAACTTCCACCTTTCAAAGCTACATTAATAACCGTATCCGGCTCTCCAATCTTTGTCTTAATGTAATTCTGTGAGGTTGTAATGTAATTGTTTGTGTCCACTGCATCCAAAGCCTGTTCACTTGAAATCAACAGAACTTCCCTGGAATATGCTGCCTTAGGATGACTTATCAACAACTTGCATGAACCATTCTTTTTTCCTTTTAAAACTACTGTATTACCGATGCTATCGACTATGTCTGCAACATCATAATTATCCAACGAAAATTCATACTCATCGATTGAATATTCACTTTCACTTATATTTTTCAAAGTTGCACAAACATTCACTTTTTCAGAGCCGGACAAGCGAACTATAGTTTCGTCAGGTTCAATATAAACATTCTTAACTACACTGATTACCCTGCACATTATATCCAATGGATATGCAGCATCTGGATGTGTCACTCGTATCGTGCTAACCCCATTTCCAACTGGTGTTACAACAGCTTTGTTTCCAATCCAGTCAATTGAGATACATTCTTTGCCTTCAATTATTTCCCACTTAAAACCGGACTGAAGTGAACCTTTTTTTTCATTGACCAAAGACACTTCTACCGTTCGCGCATCATCATCGACATTCATTGTTACAATATTCGTATTAGTCGTGATATAACTAATATCAGTATTATCACTAAACGAATAAACTCCAATATAATATGGATAACTTGCCTTTGGATGAGTGACCTTGATTCTTGCATATCCATTTTCCTGTGCAGTGATCAAGCAATACTGACCTGTTGGTTCAATCGAAAGAACTGAAGAATTATCAACAGACCAATTATAGCCATCGATATCCTTTGCATCACCGCCATATAATGACACATAGATTCTTTCAGAAACGCCAGGTTGAGTTTGAAGAATAGTAGTATTCGAATATATGTAAGGATCTGTTTCAATTTGATAATCATCCGCAATACCTGCAATTGTAATCAAACAAGTCGCATCTAAACCGGCATACGAACATTTCAATGAAGTCTGCCCTTCTTTTTTACCTTTGATCACAACTCCGTAGCTTGATGATGTGTCACATTCAATTATGTCATGATCATATTCCCATCTGAATTTACAGCTCCGTTGAACGCTTGCCGGACTGACTTTTATAGTCAGATAATCCATCTGACCGGCCTTAATGCTCACTTCCGTCTTATTGAAAGTAAGCAAATCAATATCTTCAACCTCTGACTGCTCACTAAACGACTCGATAAAAGAACAGCTAAACAAGCTTGTGATTATTATCGCAAGCATGACCGCAATTATTCGATTTAAACTTCTCATAAAAACTCCTATTTTCTATTTTCTTTTGTATTTCATTGTTGGTTGCTTTATTTCTACTGGCGGTAACTCCAACGGAACATTTGTAATAAGTTTGATTTCAGTTCCTTGTGGTATTTTGATTGTAGGTTTTATATCCAGGGCCCTATCAATTATTTTTCCACCAATCTTTTGGGTCTGTGCATACACATCCTGGGAAGCATTCCTTAAATATTCATTGTTTGTTTTATTGATATCCCTGGAAAATTCCGTCTGTATCAAAGAATATATCGCTATCATTCCCATTGCTTTAAGTGTCTCCCACGGATGATTATTCACTCTGCCTTTATATCCTGACTGACCATCAATTGATGTTCCATTCATATTTCCAAGCATTACCCGATAACCATCTGGTCTGATCAACAGATTCCAGGCAACCTGAACCATAGATTGTCCATATGATACAGAACTGTTATATGTTGCATACAACAGCGATCCTTCTGGAATCAACAACAGTGAATTATCAAAGCTCGAATACACATTTTCGGTGACCCGTGCAATCACCACACCAGGATTATCAGTATTGATTGCTGTCATCAAAGCTCCAGAAATTATCGTTCCATCCCACAATGCGTTATAACCTAGGTATCCAGACGAAGTATTTCCTCTGTTGTTTGAAAAAAAGCTTTCTCGCTGAGTTTGTTCAAAAGGCGGTGAATTATTTGTTTCATAAACACGATTGGTCATCTGCTTTATGTATTCCTCTTTATCAGGTCTTCCAGCTGTGTATGCATTTTTTTCCGTACTGTAATATTTGGGTTTGCCATTTCCGCCGGAACTTCCATTCATCATCGCTTCAATAATGTTGCTATTAGCATTCGCCGTATATTCCTGCCCTTTAAGTCCTTCGATTTTCCGCGGAGATCTTGAGTTCTTTGTATCTGGGCGAGAAGATTGTGCGGCACCTGAATAAGATCCAACTCGAGTCACTTGAGGTTTCTGCTGCTGATAGTCTTCTGGCTGAGAAAACTTCAAGTTGTCTGGCAATCCTGCAAGAATTTCTTCATCATCTGTTTGCGATTGTTGTGCCGCAGCCTCAGGATTAGGAGCAGAAGAACTTTGATCATCCTCTTTTTTACGCTGATCAAATCTTACTTCAGTTCTTACGCCACTTTTATCAAGTTCCTTTCCCTTTTTTTTAGAGTTCCCAGTTGAAAAAAACATCAGCAATATGGCAACCAAAACAATTGCCATAATAATCAGTACAAAAACTTTAGTCGGATTAAATCTGGCAGGCACTTCCTCTGGTGGTAAGGTCTCATCCTCTTCTTGCTCTGCAATTTCTGCCAATGATTCATCTGATTCAAGGGAAGCAGTCTCTTCGGCTTTTTTAGCTTCATCTATCATGATTACACTCCCTTGGATTTCTTTTTAATAACCACCACCTTTTGTCTTCCTAATTTCAACGTCAATCGATTTATGAGGCGTGGAACACACAGAACATTATCCTTTACGGTATAATTAGCAATTTCCTTTTTATCTACAAAGAGAACCGGCATTTTTTTCTGAAGAACCAAAGGATCTAGAACAACATAAGTCATTTGACCATCATCATAGACTTCGGTTGGTACAAAATCAGGTTTTTTAAGTGATGAAAAACGAACAACATAATCAGTTGAAATCAAATTTGGATTTGTTTTTCTGATAAACGGATTTTCCGTATCTACTCTTGATTCTTTGTCAGAAGGCTCTATTGGCTTTTCCTTTGGTTTTGCCCATACATTATTTCTTTCAGGATAGGTCCATTTAACCATGGCCATGTGTGTATCTTTAAAAGACTTCACTCGTAAGTGATAGACTCGTCTGTTAGTCAATATGATCAGACTTGAATCCAAGCCTGAATATGCAGGTTTTATAAAAAGGTGCTGAATATCATTTCCTGTTTCTGAATCAACAGAGATGTTGGCCGTCAATTCCCAAACGGTTTCATCTTCGCTGAGTAATGGAGTCCCATTAACTATTTCACCAGGTTCAAGAATAATATCCGTAAGATGGTAAGGTTGTGCATAGATTTCATACACCAAAGAATCATGGAACGTGTAATAAAATGTTCCATTCTTATAATTTTCGGGTGACTTTGTTGCCGCCTTCAAGGCTGCAACTGACGATTCGTACCCTGCCTTTTTTTTCTCAACAGTGTCTTTGCTTTCTATTGGTACGTAGACAGGTCTTTCTATCACTATTACCTTCTCATCGTCCAATTCTTCGTCACAAACTTGCTCAACTATAAGTTCATCATTTTTCTTTGTCTGAATCTTTTTGGGAGCATTATTCTTTTTTTCCAGATTTACTGTTGTTTGACATGACACTAAAAAACATCCCAACAACAACGATACAGTTACTCTTTTTTTCAAAATTATCTCCTTATTTCTGAATTGATTGATGTAATTTCAAACGATGTCACATAAATTCCCAAAGGATTTTCATAGACATCATCTTTTGATGGAATCATACAATCTGTTGTTACCAGCGCCCTTTTTTTCTCTTCAACTAAATTCGATCCAGACATACTTCGTGTAATAAGATGAAAATCAACTTGAAAAGTATTGTTAGAAACCTTCATAGGCTCAGTTTCGAACACAACTTCTCGCATTATGCTCCCAAAACCGTCAAATAATTTTTCTTCTTTCACCATGATTGAATATTTACTTGAGGTCTGGTTCGTCAGCATATGATTCATTTTCTTGACGTTTTTTTCCATCACCCCTCTATCAGTTGAAAGTGTGTAATACAAGGAAACAAACTGCTTTACTTGGTATTTCACCGCGATTTCCGGAACAGAATAATTCTGGTAATTTTTTTTGGAAACCTCACCGATATACTGAGGTTCGCCAAAATCATTGAGAGTGACCAAAACCGGTATACTGTCTGGAAGAGATACCGCATACAGCGTAATGGCTATAGAAAGCACAAACGAAATACAGGCACAAATCGTAACGATTTTTAGAATGCGATTCTCCTTCATGACCTGGCCACATATCATGTCAAAATGATCAAGGGTCGGATTGAAAGGAGTCGCCTTTTTTGAGGATGGGTAATAATTTTTAGAACTCATATGTATCTCCTGTTGGGCGGGCAGATACATTTATATATTATCACCACAAAATTATTATTTCAATACAAACAAATTAATATATATACAAAGGCATTAAAAAACAGAGGTGACACGTGTCACCTCTGAATCATCAAGAATAGCCTCATTCAATTTCGTTTATTTTGAAAAAATTGACCTTTCTGGATTTTATCACAATGCTTTTTCCTGAAATTCTTTTAAATCCATCTTTACTTGATTGTTCGTCTATCATGATATGTTTTCCATCCAGATTGTTCTGTAATTGCCATACAGGAACATAATGATTTTCTCCTTTAGCATCCTTTACGATAATAGCATCATTCCAGGATTCGTCCCTGTCAAAATTAATTGTTTTGATGACAGTGCCTTCCAGTTTTTCTCCCTTATATTGCTTCAAGTTATAACCAAAAGATTTCCAGTTTTGCATGAATAAATTATATCTGGAATTTGACTTCAAAACTTCTTCCCATTCCGGAAGCATTTCAAACCAAGGAGCCTTATATTTTACAAGTCCAAGTTCGCCTAAAAAATCCAACCGGTTTCTAAGTCTTGCCGGTAAATAATGAACATTTAAAGCTGAATCTTTAAGTTCTTCGTCTATACTGGTCCATCTTATTGCAGAAACTTCTTCCCGACGTTGCCGTTCTATATCTTTTATGTTTCTTTTTCCAATCAACGATGTAGAAATTTCGCTGAGAATTTCGCGCATATTTGATTTTATCATTCCTTTGCTGAATCGGATTTCTTGACCAGTAGCATCAATACCATTAATACAAACATGAGCATGTGGATGAGCCGTGTCTTTGTGAATAGCTGCCTCCCACAACAATTTATAACCGGTTAAATTCTCAACTCGCAAAATAAACTTTCGGGTAAGATACTGAATATCAATTCCATCATCCTCAGGACTTATAATGAATTTAAAATGCAATGCACTTTTCTTTGCTTCATATTCAGACAAATCACTTCCCCAAAGAACAGGTTTGTCCATAACCTCATCCTTGTTTTTCTGCTGCATATAGTAATTAAGATACTTATTATGGGATCTTAATTTTCGACTATAAGACATCTTAAAAGTAACCCTTCGGTCAAACAACTTTTTTGGCTGCACTGATCCATACGAGCCATTTAGACTGCCTTTCAGTAATTTTTTTTGCCAGGCCATATCATCTTTTTTGAATGGCACTTTCTTGAATTTAAATAATTCTTCTTCAAAAATCGATCGTCTCATACAACCTCAGGTGACACGTGTCACCTTAACATCGTTATTTTCAGGTGACACGTGTCACCTGAATCAATAGCCTAAAGCATGATCTCTAAGATTAAGAAAAAATCTTAAACCTTTTGAAAAATGAACAGTACGCACTTTTGAACCAATCATATTCTTTGATTGATTCAACTCTTCGAACAATTCACTAATCATTTTTCGAACGTCGCAGATATGACTAACGTTTATTCTCGACAGAATCATTTGGCGAGCAGTCCTGCTCAGATAGCTGTTCCATAAGATATTTATGATCATTTTAATTCTCGCAATATCCAAGCTGCTCTTATTACAAGCCACTAAATTCAGGGTCGGAATGATTTTTCCCTCCTTCTGATTCAAGCAGAAAATGCAAATATAATTCTCTAAAAACTTATTCAGCCCAAAATGTCGGCATTTTGCCATTTTCTCAAATGCTTTGTTCATAGATATTGCAATCCCTTCTAACTCATTTATCAAAACTTCAGGACCAAATAACTGTATATTCAAACAATTAGCGTTTTTTCCAAAAAAATAAATCAAATGCCGTTTTAACTTCATATCAATTTTCATATAAGTTCAATTATAAATAAATACTTGTCAAAATATCAATATATTTTATGCACATTGTTTGTTAAATAGAAGAAACTTGAACAACAATGTGTAAAATGTCCGACACATTGTTATAACTCCTTATTATACAAACAATTAACGCACTTACACATTGCTTCTTTATCTTGCGGTGCGTTAAGTAACAGAATTTGAGTAGATTAGCTTCTTGAAAACGAATAAAAGATTTCAATACATTTTCAGAGGTGACACGTGTCACCTCTAAATAATTCATCATTACAGGTGACACATGTCACCTGTAATGATGTGTCTCATGATAAATCATAGTATCCGAATAAATTCATAATAATTCTGATGTGACACGTATCACCTTAATAATTATTTATAGACAATTTATTAACAAATAATAGACAATATGATAAAATTCAAAATAGGAGTTTTAAATGTTTATTATTGCTGAAAAACCATCTGTCGCAAAAGATTTTGCAAAAGCCT
The DNA here is from genome assembly GCA_016297405.1 of Treponema sp. Classification (GTDB taxonomy): domain Bacteria; phylum Spirochaetota; class Spirochaetia; order Treponematales; family Treponemataceae; genus Treponema_D. The sequence goes on along the minus strand of JAEDGP010000015.1, from coordinate 4,702 downwards.
TAAACTGCATTTTTTCAAATGGAGTATGGAAAAACACCAACAACAACATCGTCATCACAAATTGTATTGGACACTTATTCTCTTTGGCTGAACCTGATCATTACAAAACACCCATTCCAATCATTCCAGAAAAGTTTGAATACATAATTAACGAAGCCACTGAAAAACAATCAAAATTAGTATTATCTCTTTTAGCTCAACATAAAGATGATGATATCCTTATTGCCACTGATGCAGATCGCGAAGGAGAAATAATTGCCAGAGAATGCCTCTCTCAAGCTCACTTTAATGACATATCAAAAATTAAAAGATTCTGGGTGTCACAAGCTTTAACTAAAGAGGTCATCTTAAATGGAATCTCGAACGCTCAACCACTTAACAATTACAACACATTAGCATCCCAAGGTTTTGCGCGACAACATGCCGACTGGCTTATTGGCATGAATTTTTCTCGCTATCTTTCTTCAGCTGCAAAAATAAAACTTTCTGTTGGAAGAGTTCAAACTGCAATCCTTAAAGCAATCGCAATTCGTTGTGAACAAATCAACAATTTTAAATCTTCAAAATATTTCGAGTGCGAATCGTTCTTTGGGCCAACAAACGATAACAAATCCATCAAAGGTTATTTAATAAACTGCCTTTCTAAAGATATTAAATTTACAGATACAAACTCTTTTTCAGAACTAAAAAAACATATTGGTTCTCAAACAAAACTTATTGAAAGCATAAACAAAGAAAAAACTCAATCCGCACCACAATTATACAATCTTAATGACCTTCAAAAAGATGCTTTCAAAAAATACTCATTCAGTGCTGATAAAACGCTGCAAATTGTTCAATCTTTGTATGAAACACTAAAATGCGTGTCATATCCAAGAACCCCAAGTAATGTTATGGGATCAAAAAATGTCCAGCTTTGTTCTGCCATTTACAATAAACTTTCTACAACTTATCATAACTACAGTTCTTTTGTTCCTTATGCAAATCTAAGTCTGTCCAACACTCATTGCTACAATGACCAAAAGCTCGAAGCACATCATGCTCTCATTCCTCTTGATATACTCCCTGACACCGCAACTGAGGAACAATCAAAAATATACAACCTTATCTTAAATCGATTTTTTCTCGCTTTTCTCCCTGATAACAAATACATAGCACAAACATTTATTATTCAAGTCGGAAACTTCGAATTTAAAGTAACCGGAAAAAGAACAATCCAAGAAGGCTGGAAACAATTTTCCTCTGAAGAGGATGAAAATCAAACAGAGGACGATTCTCAATCATTAGACAACATAAACTGGAATACACTTATCTTCAAAAACTTTGAAATAAAAGAAAAATGGACTAAACCGCCACAATTTTACAATGAGGCTTCAATTCTATCTTTCATGGAAAATCCAAAAGAAGAAAATTCCAACACTAAACTTGTTGGACTTGGAACACCTGCAACGCGACATACATTTATACCTAAATTGCAGAAAATGAACTACATTGAAATCACAAAAAAAAATATCACTATAACTCCTTTTGGATTAAAATTCCTTGAATGTGTGGAATCAAGTCCAATCAAAAAAATTGCTTCCATTTCAAATACTACTGAATGGGAACAAAAACTTGATGCTTCCCCTGTTGACTTCGAAAAAGAAATCAAAATCTTCGTCAAAACTGCTGTACAAAACAATATACCACTTTCAGAGGTGACACGTGTCACCTCTGAAAAACAAAAGACATTACCACGATGTCCCATATGCAATGAAATCATTTTGGAAGGAAGATCAAATTATTATTGTTCCGGGTACAAAAAAGGCTGCAAGTTTCCAGGATTATGGAAATCCTCAAAAGGAACCTTATTCAATATTGATGATGTCAAGAACCTTTGCGAAATGAAACAAACCAAAATCAAAACGTGTAAAAAGAAAGATGGCTCAACATATAAAGCTGCTTTCATTCTCAACAACGCATATGAACTTCAATTTGTCAAAAAGGAGTAAATTGTCACAGAGGACACAAAGGAGATGAATGAATGTTTAATATCATATTTGTATGCTGTATGTTCAGTTCAATTGTTTTTATCATTGCTGCAAATTTGAACAATACTGGAAACTTGGGAATACCACTTTTTGTTTCTATTGTTTTAGGATTTGCTTTGTTTACATTACTGATCTGACTGGGGAGATTATGAAGATGCGGAATAAAATGGAAATGAAACAAACCAAAATCAAAACGTGTAAAAAGAAAGATGGCTCAACATATAAAGCTGCTTTCATTCTCAACAACGCATATGAACTTCAATTTGTCAAAAAGGAGTAAATTGTCACAGAGGACACAAAGGAGATAGATATGGAAAAACAAATTGTCGAACAAAAAAGAAACGCAGATTCTTATACAAATGAAATCATTGAAAAATCTTTACAGCTCAATAAAGAAAAACTTGAACAGAAACATGAAGTAAACAATGAAATATCAGAACCAATTGAAATCTCAATTGTAACTAATCAGAAAAACCAGGCTCCAAACCTTGCATTCAGCAGCAAGCCAACAGAAGAAATGCGGAACGAAATGAAAGCAGCTGGCTGGATTTTCAACCCTAAAGAAAATGTCTGGTGGCCACGAACAAAAGAAGCCCAGTCAAATAGTGCTGAATTTGCAGAAAACTTTAAGCATAAATATGAAGCAGTTGAATTGCCGTGGGATGAAAATATAAATCCTGAAATGGAAAAAAGAATTGATTCAGGGGAAATTTTTGGAACTTATAATGAGTCCATTCCAGAACAGAAAACATTTCACACACTTAAAAAAGAAGAAAGTGTAGAGCAAAAAAGAAATTCTTATTCTTATACAAATGAAATCATTGAAAAAATCAGAGCTGCTGGAATTGAAGTTGTTACTGATAAAGATGAATTCGACAGGATTCTTGAATCAGAATCAATTCTTCAGAAAATGACTCAAAATCTAACTGAGGAAGAACAGAAAAGATATTTTTCTTTTAATGAAGAAGATACAAAACATTTCATTGAACAGGTAAAAGATTGGGAGAAGGACAACACTAATCCTGGAAAACTTATCATTGTTGGAAACATAACTCCAATAATGAAAGTATTGGGTATTGCAGACAATCTTATTGAAGTTGAGCAGTCAACTTTGAACAAAATGATTAGGGATTATCCTTTGTATCCTACGGATAAGCAGGGGCATGAAATGACAATGGAATCAATTTATTCAATTCCATCTGAACTTGCAAATCCTGTTATGGTCTTTAAGTCTAAGACAAGGTCTGACAGCTATGTGTTCTTTACTGAAAGAAAAGATAATGAAAACCGTACAATTCTTATTCCGATGGCTGTTAATAAAAAAATGGGAAGGATTGTAATTAACGAAATTACATCCATGTATGGAAGAAATAATGAAATTGATTTTGTTTATTCTAATTATGATGAAGATAAACTAATTTATATTGATAAAAAAAGAAGTATAGAATGGTCTCAAAACTGGCTGGAAAAAGAAAAAAGTTCCGGTGGTGAGCGTTATACCAAGATACAATTCCTTGGGCAGAGGTTCACTGACATCGAAACTTACAACCCAATTATACTTACAAAGGAAAAACTTGTCAATTTTATTTCTTCGGATTCAAGAATTATGAAATCGCAAAAAATGAGTGTTGGGGAAAACATCTACGGTTTCGTTCACAACAACAAAATCTATCTGAATCCAGAAATCATGAATTCCAACGCCGCCGTCCACGAATACACACACCTCTGGGATGCATATACACGGAAGACAAATCCTGAACTCTGGAACAAAGGTCTAAAACTTTTCAAAGATACAAAATACTGGAATGAAGTTATCTCTGATCCAAATTACCAGGACATCAAGGATGATGAAAACCTTGTCTTGAGTGAAATCCACAGTCGTATCTGTGGAGCCATTGCAGAAAAGGTCCTGGAACGAATTGCTGAACTTGACGGAGAACAGGTAAAACTTGATGCAATTGACTGGAATAAGGAAGTATATTTCTACATCAGAGAAGAATTTGAGTTGGATAATAGATATAAGTCTTTAAATTTCAGTGCCGAAAATACAACAGTTTTTCTTACAGAATTCCTTTCAACTCCGATGAAGGACCTTAATTCAAACAAAAAGATCCAGAATAATCATGAGGTTTCCTCAAAAACTAAAGGTGACATCGAAACTCCTGTAGAAACTGTAAAACTTGGAGAAAGACAATTTTCTAAACTTGAATTTCCTGAATCCCTTTCAAGGAAACATCCTGAATATTTTTCAGAATATGCTCCAAAAGAAGATTTGTTAAATGTTATTAATTTTTCAAATTGGACTTATTTTAATTCAGAAAAAATATCTACAAAAGTTTATGATGTAGAAATATCTGCTTCACTATACGAACAGTTATTACCATCTGAATACAAAGAACGTTCAATTAAAGAGGACGAAGTTGTTTGTATTCAATATCGTAAGTCAGTTGTTTCAGAAGAACAAGATCAGTTTTTAATCTCTAAGTTCAATAAAAATAATTTTATGTTATTACAACAAAAAGAAATTCAAATTGATGTTGAATTAAAAAATAAAATTAAAAGTATTTGTAATTCTTATATTGAACCACAGAATAATAATTCTTACACAAATGAAATCCTGGATAAAATCAGAGCTGCTGGAATTGAAGTTGTCACTGATAAGGATGAGTTTG
>JAEDGP010000137.1 GCA_016297405.1 Treponema sp. | reverse complement strand
GCTGATTCAATTCTTCATCAGTGTAACCTGATGCGTAATAAAGTGAACGATGTGGCGCACGTGCAGTGCCCTTACAAGCGTTGTCAGATTTTTTTGTACAAGCCATAAAAATACCTCAAGTTTTATTAAAACGCCGGACTTTCCAGCAGATGATTTTTTCTAATTAAAATATACCCTCGTATAAAAGAAAATTCAATGTTGATTTCTTTGGGCGCAGCTCTTATTTGCAACGGGTGTTCCAGGGTTTTGCTACGCTCATTGTCTGCTCCAGCGATTCCGCCTTCGCAGACAACGCCTTCGGCGCCCTTCCATACCCCAGCGCAGTTACATCCACCCGTAACCGTTTAACCCGCAACCCCCAGTTCAGTTCCGCTGCCGCATGGCAAATGCAAACAAAGACTGCCCGTTATTGACAGGAAGGTTTGAACGATGCAATGGAATCCAAAATCCGGCTTAAAAGCGAAAAACTTTCCGCCGTCAGAGAATCCAGGCAGTCTTCGTTTGAATGAAGCATTTTCCATGACTTTGGCAAATACTGCTGCAGCGCAAGCGCTTCATTTTCGTTTCCACTTTCAGGCTTTTTATGAACCACAAAATATTCCAGCGCAAGGATTTTTACTATATCCATCATGTAAGCGCTGGCTTCTTCCACAGGCAAAAAAGTAATCTGCACCGCCGCAAGGCCGCTTGCAATAAAACCGGCATTATCACTAAAAGGAAGAGGGGCCGTTATCCATTGACTTGCAGCCGCACCTCGCAACACACTTTCAGCATTCTGCAAAAGGCGGCCCAGATTCTTTTTAAATTGCGCGCCAGCATTCTTTGGTGCAACGGTTTTTCCCAAAACCGGAATCGTACCACGGCCGCAGCAGTCAAAAACAAAAATATCGTCGTCGGTGCGGCCATAGCGGATCCAGTGCTTTCCCAGGGAATATGCACCCTGGTTTTTGATTCCTCCGCTATTGGCGCAAACGTCATCAAGCACAAGCCCTTCCCTGGATTTGCCGCCAGCTTCTTCACCGTCAGTAAAAACCACATTAACGTTGTGAATAATAGAAGGATTATTCATGCGGCACACCCAGTTCATTATGGCGAACACAGCCGCACTATTGTCGTTTGCGCCAACGGTGCCAGCCACACGATCGTAATGGGCAACAACCGTTTTCATTCTGAAAAACGGCGTATAGCAGCTTTGAGGAAAAACCACGCAGATATGACTATATCTACCAGTCTTCACAACGGCGGTCTTTACCCCCCTTTCACTCAAGTAATTCTGAATAAAAAGAAGTCTGTCACAATCTGGTTCTATAAACTGCAGAAATTCTTTTGGCCACTTAACCATAATCTATAGAATACTGAAAAAACGTCAGACCTCCAACAAAATTAATCGAAATTTTAATTGACGAAAAACGTAACATTTGGTTCTTTTTTCTTGAATATGTAGATAAAATTCTGTATTTTTAAACAAAATGGAAAAAAGGGCTTTCGGGTCCCTAAAATATTTAGGAGTTACTTAATGACAGTAAACGAAATCAAAAATGCCAAAATCAAGGCATGGATTGAAGAATGTGTTAAGATGTGTGAACCAGACAACGTAGTTGTTTGTGACGGTTCAACAGCTGAATACGACCGCCTTACACAGATCTGTATAGATGCTGGTCTTGCAACACCATTGGCTAAGAAACCACACAGCGTTTTGTTCCGCTCAGATCCATCTGACGTAGCACGCGTTGAAAAGAGAACTTTCATTGCTTCTAAAACACAGGAAGCTGCAGGTCCTACAAACAACTGGATCGACCCTGTAGAACTTAAAGCTACAATGTCTGGTCTTTACAAGGGCTGTATGCACGGACGTACAATGTACGTTATCCCATTCTGTATGGGTCCATTGGGATCACCAATCTCTAAATGCGGTGTAGAACTTACAGACTCTGAATACGTTGTACTTAACATGGACATCATGACACGTACCGGCGAAAAAGTATGGCAGTACCTTGATGACAACTTCGTACCATGTCTCCACTCAGTTGGTAAGCCATTGAACAATGGTGAAAAAGACAACGGTGTATGGGCTTGTGCTCCAGTTGAATCAAAATACATTTCACAGTTCCCGGAAGAACACCTCATCTGGTCTTTCGGTTCTGGATACGGTGGAAACGCTCTCCTTGGAAAGAAATGTTTCGCTCTCCGCATTGCTTCTGTAATCGCTCACGAAGAAGGCTGGCTTGCAGAACACATGCTTATCCTTAAGCTCACAAACCCAGAAGGAAAAGTTAAATACGTTACAGGTGCTTTCCCATCAGCTTGTGGTAAAACAAACCTGGCTATGCTTATTCCAA
>JAEDGP010000061.1 GCA_016297405.1 Treponema sp. | reverse complement strand
ATAAACTCAAACCACCGTAATGCTACCTTATTGGACAGCCCCATTTTTTTATCCTCTCATTGTACAGTTAAAACAAAAAAGGAAAATGAATAAAAGCTCATTTTCCTTTTTTGTTTATTTTTAGTATTTACTTAGTACTATCGATTATAAGGCATCGATGTAAGAAAGGTTCAAACGACCCATCTTATCAACTTCAAGAAGTTTTACAGGAATTACCTGACCTTCTTTAAGAACATCACTTACCTTTTCTACGCGCTGTTTTGAAAGCTTAGAAATGTGGCAAAGACCTTCTTTTCCAGGAAGAATTTCTACAAAGGCACCAAAGTCCATGATGCGCTTTACAGTTCCCTGGTAAATTGTTCCAACTTCTGGATCTTCTGTAATACCTTTAACAGCTTTCTTAGCTGCTTCAGCGTTCATTCCGTTCTTAGCGTAAATAGTTACTGTTCCGTCATCATCAGTATTGATTGTTACATCGTACTGTGAACAAAGAGCCTTAACGTTCTTTCCGCCAGGTCCTATCAAAGCACCAATCTTGTCTACAGGAATCTTCATAGTCATGATCTGTGGAGCGTTCTTAGCAAGTGGAGCCGGCTTATCGATACATTCCTTCATCTTAGAAAGGATGTGCATACGACCTGCACGAGCCTGTTCCATAGCCTTCTTCATGATTTCTGTAGTTACACCGGCAATCTTGATATCCATCTGGAAACCAGTAATACCATCTTCTGTACCGGCAACCTTAAAGTCCATGTCACCAAGGTGATCTTCTTCACCAAGAATATCAGAAAGAATTGCATATTTTCCGTAAGGATTATCTCCTTCTGGTTCTGTAATAAGACCCATGGCAATACCTGCAACCATTTTCTTCATTGGAACGCCGGCAGCCAGCATAGCAAGACAGCCACCACAAGTAGAAGCCTGTGAAGAAGAACCGTTAGATTCCATGATTTCTGATACTACACGAACAGTATATGGGAATTCTTCCCGACTTGGAACCATAGCAGCCAGTGAGCGGCGGGCAAGGTTTCCGTGACCAATTTCACGACGTCCTGTTGTAAGCTTACCTGTTTCACCAACTGAGTATGGAGGGAAGTTATAGTGAAGAATAAAGTGATCACTTCTTTCTCCATCAATATCATCATAAGACTGTTCGTCCTGAACAGTACCAAGTGTACAAACTGCAAGGGACTGTGTTTCACCACGAGTGAACAAAGCAGATCCATGAGGAGTTGGAAGAACGCCAACCTCACAAGTGATTGGACGGATTTCTGTAACCTTACGACCGTCTACGCGAACTCCATCTTCAAGAATTGATTTACGCAAAAGCTTGTACTGAATGTCATCCATCAAAGTTGCAAACAATTTAGCCTGCATTGGATCTTCAAGCTGGTCAGCGTATTTTGCAGCAACTTCTTTAATTGCCTTAGAAATAGCAATACCACGATTGATTTTGCTGTCTTTGAAACAAGCATCTTTCAAAAGTGGAGTTGCATCAGCTTCAATAGCTTCTGCATTTGCCAATGTTACATCAAGAGGATTAAGAGGAAGCTTTTCCTTACCACATTTTGCAACAAGCTCTTCCTGAAGTTTACACATATCAGTAATAAAACCCTGAGCCTTTTCCAAAGCACCAAGCATGACTTCTTCAGAAACTTCGTTTGCACCACCTTCAACCATTGTAAAGCCATCTTTTGTTCCGGCAACAACAATTTCAAGTTCACCCTTTTCAATCTGTTCGAAAGTTGGGTTTACGATGTATTCACCATTCAAGTAACCAATGCGGCAAGCTGCAACTGGTCCATGGAATGGAATATCAGAAATACATGTAGCTGCAGAAGCAGCGATTACTGCAAGAATATCCTGAGTATGAACACCATCACATGATACACATGTTGGGACGATCTGAAGTTCATGTCCAAAAGATGGTTCAAAAAGTGGGCGCATTGGGCGGTCGATAAGACGGCTTACAAGGATTTCCTTATCCTTTGGACGACCTTCACGCTTTACAAAGCCTCCTGGAATTTTACCAGCAGCATAAAATTTTTCGTTGTATTCAACTGTTACAGGAACAAAATCCTGCCCCTCTGTTACATTTGATGATGCACAGATTGTAGCGATAATAGCTGCTCCGCCCCACTGAGCATAAACACAACCATTAGCCTGCTTACCGATTTTTCCTGTTTCAAGGATGAGATCGGCATCTCCGAGTTTGTAAGTTACTCTTGTTACTGACATTTTTTTCCTTTCCTTATGTCGAATTCTTTCTTTTACATCGCTATTATTTTTTACCACCCATAGCCACAGATTTATACAGACAAAACTAACAGAAGGGGGAAAGCCTTCCCCTCGGCCGCACTTTGTTGCGGCCTACCCCTTCCAGCGGGAGACCCCGCAACGCCCCCTTAAGGGCATTCCATCCATGAACATCTGAAAACCCTGCGGTCAACAAAAATCATTCGCGATGCACTACATAATTTCCAAAATGATTAGCCGTAGTGTACAAAATCACTTTTACAAGTTTATTCCATAAAAATTAAATAATCAATGGAAGAAAACCGGTTAGACAAAAAAAATCCCGCCAGAACAAAGTTCCAACGGGATTTTGAACGAAAACGAACTACTTGCGAAGTCCAAGTTCCTTGATGAATGCACGGTAACCTTCAAGGTCTGTGCGTTCAAAGTATTTCAACATCTTGCGACGCTGACCTACAACTTTCAAAAGAGCACGTTTTGCAGAAGCATCTTTTGGGAATGCCTTTGAGTGTTCTGTAAGCTGCTTTGTTCTTTCTGTAAGAAGAGCAATCTGAACTTTTACGGAACCAGTGTCCTTTTCTTTTGAACCGTATTTAGATACGATTGATGAAGTTGTTTCTTTTGTAAGTGCCATTTGACTTACTCCTTGTTAATAAATTCTACAATCCGGATTGGCGAGGACTCATTGGCAGCCGGTTCAACAAGGATTTCTTCAGAACCAACTTCAAGACGAGCTCGTAGTCTCCTGGATGTATTTACAAAAACATTATACACACCATCCCTGGGCAAAACCTGAGTCAAACAAGATTTTGCGAAATGATATGCATTGCCTGATTTTCTTACCGGAACACCATCCAGATCAAGACAGAATGGGCGGCCAAGCATTCTCAGAACCTGGTCAAACTGAGCCTTGCTGATGCAATCCCTTACCCAAGATGAACTTATGCGCTCATCATTATCTAACAAAAGTTGCGGAAAGGAAGCCAAAACATCGTTTGATTCAGCAAAAAGCTTTATCTGCTCCATTTTGCACAGGCCTCTGTATCCGCAATGAAAATCAGGACCTTCTGCCAGGAACTTAAGATTGCAACTGTCTTTCAGCATAGTCAGAAAATCAGTTCCTTCAATTTTACTGAATTCATCAGAAAAGTCAATCAACACCACAAAATCAAACCCCTCCTGCTCATAAAATGAAAGACGCTGATTCAAAGTGGAAATATCTCCCAGGTAAGACCTGGCAAATTTCAACGGCAAGGGGCGAACAAAAGTTACAAGACCTGCAAGCAGATTCCCTTTTTTTGCATTTAAAATTACCTGATCAAAAAGAATTCTGTGACCTTTATGAGGACCATCAAAACACCCGATGGACATGGCAGCTCCATCGCTGAAAAAAGGATCTACTCCATTTTCCAAAAAATCATCCCAAAGTTCTTTCCAATCAAAAACCTTCATTCCTTTTAATATAGTGAAATTCAACACTACTGAAAAGACAAAAAAAATCGTCTGCCATTTACGACAGACGATTCATAAAAAAACTGCACCAAGCAGAATCCTATTTGATTTCTACAATCCAGCCTTCTGGAGCTTTGATTTCGCCCATCTGAATGCCAGTAAGTGTTTCCCGGAGTTTTCCAAGAACTGGACCGATTGAATCCATTCCGCTTGGAACAAGGATGTCTGTTCCATGATCTACGATCTTTCCGATTGGAGAAATAACTGCAGCAGTTCCACAAAGACCAACTTCAGCAAAATCAGCAAGTTCATTTTTGTTTACCTGACGTTCTTCTACTTCAAGACCAAGATAATCCTTAGCAACTACAAGCAAGGAACGGCGAGTAATTGAAGGAAGAATTGAACCGGATTTTGGAGTAACAATTTTCTTTCCGTCTTTTGTAACGAAAAGAATATTTGCACCACCAGTTTCTTCAATATAAGTATGTGTAGCAGGATCAGTATACATATTTTCTGCAAAGCCGTTCTTGTGGGCATCAACAATATTGTGAAGTGACATGGCATAGTTCAAGCCAGCCTTGATGTCTCCAGTTCCATGAGGAGCAGCGCGGTCAAGGTCAGAAATACGAACTGTAATTGGCTTCACACCACCTTTGAAATACGGTCCTACAGGGGTTACAAGAATACGGAACTGATATTCATCAGCAGGTTTTACACCAATAACAGCATTGGAACCAAACATATATGGACGAATATACAAAGTTGCACCAGAACCGAATGGTGGAACCCAACCAATATTTGCCTTTACTGTATCAATTACAGCCTGAATAAATTTTTCTTTTGGGAAGACTGGCATTTCAAGGCGGGCACAAGAATCTGCCATACGGTCAGCGTTAAGATCCGGACGGAAACATACGATCTTTCCATCTTTTGTTGTGTATGCCTTAAGACCTTCAAAACATGTCTGAGCATACTGAAGTACACCGGCACATTCGTTGATTTTAACTGTATTATCCTTTGTAAGCTTACCATTATCCCAGGCGCCATTTTTAAAATTAGCAACAAAGCGTTTGTCGGTTTTCATGTAACCAAAAGGCAAATTACCCCAATCAAGATTTTTCTTTCCCATTTTTCGACCTCTTTTTACAGTCGGGCACAAGCTCGGCTTCAATATATGTGTAAAAGTTTAGCACTATTGAAATTATTATTCAATAAACTTCAGTTATAACGCCTTTTACTTTCAGCTGTGGGCAAATACTCAAGATTCACATTCTTCAATGCCTTCAAAAGCATAGCCTTTTTCTGATAGTCTCCGTCAGTAAGCACATCAAGTTTGCTTCTTGCATCTTTTCTGGTGCTATTATCCTGAAAATCGCATGTACAAGTATATCCAAAGTACCCCATATTCTTTGCATGCTCCACAATCAGCGGCACGTCAGCATAATAAAGCGGCCGTATTATAGAAACCGGATACTTGTTGTACTTGAGTTTTGGAATCATCGTGCTAAGTTCGCCCTTACCAATGGCATTCATCAAAAAGGTTTCAAGCACATCATCCATATGATGTCCAAGACAAATCTTATTATAGCCATTCTTTATAGCATAATCGTTCAGTTCGGTACGGCGCTGGGTAGAACACCAATAGCAATTCATTTTCCTGCCATCCTTCAGCCTGCCTTGCACATCGATCACCACACGTTCAAAAGGAACCTGCCACTTTTCAAACAGTTCCATTATATTCAAAGGCAATACACCGCCAAATTCCGACTGAACATGCAGCGCCTTGTATTCAAAGCCACAGTTCTTTCGCTTTGCACGATTGGCAAAATACTCTATCAAAGCAGTAGAATCCTTACCGCCGGAAGCACCAATCAAAATGCGATCCCCATTTTCGATAAGTTCATAATCATAACAAGCCTTATCTATAAGCGAAAAAAGTCGTGGCTGCCCCATATTCTATTTTTCCTGCCTTGAAAGATACGAACCGCTTACACATGCAACATTCTTAAGGGAAAGATATTCAGCTTCATTATCAGCGTTTATCCCCCCGCTTACAATAAAACGAACCTTAGGATAAGGCCCAAAAAGAGCCTTCAGATAGCTTTGACCCCCCAGCACTTCGCATGGAAAAAGCTTCAAAAGATGAAGCCCCATATTCATAGCCGCTTCGATTTCTCCAGGAGTTGCCACACCAGGAAATACAGGAATTTTATGGCGAAGGCAATAGCGTACGGTTTTCAGATTAAAACCAGGTGTAACAATGGCTTGTGCACCACAAGCCAAAGCCCTTTTTGCGGTTTTTACATTTGTTACAGTTGCGGCTGCAACAAACATCTGAGGAACCATTCGTCGCACAGCCCTTATGCAATCATCAATGAGCTGGGGACAGTCAGGATTCCTGTATGCGATTTCCATGATGTAGATTTTCTTCTGGACCAACCGTTCCGCGGCCATAACAGCTTCATCTTTAGTAGCAGGAGAAACAACAGCAAGCTTTCTGCCTTCCATTATGAGTCTTGCAAAAAAATTCTCTTTCATCGCACTATCCTTCCATTAGAATTTCCGTTCATAAGCGCCAAAATTTCATCTTTTGTGGCCAGGTTAAAATCACCTGGAATGGAATGTTTCAGACAGGAAGCAGCACAGGCAAAATCAAGGCTTTTCTGCTCCCCTTTCTTATCCTGTTCAAAATTGCACAAGGCATATATCAAACCGGCTGAAAAAGAATCCCCGGCGCCAACACGTTCCACAATATTTTCAATATCGTAACTGGCACTTTCATAAAAACCAGTGAGTCCACTCAAAACACATGACCAGCCGTTTCTGTCCGCAGAATAGCTATGCCGCAGCGTTACAGCCACAACCTTTGCGTTCGGAAAAGCAGCCTTAACATCCTCGCACAAAGTCTTATAACCAAGGCTTGGAGTAGCCAGATTCTTTAGCTGAATTCCAAGACAATTCTGAATATCTTCTTCGTTCGCAATCAATACATCAGAAAGCTTTGCAAGCTCTCTCATTACTTCAGGCGCTGCTTTTCCATAATTCCAAAGCTTTTTACGAAAATTCAAATCCAGGGACACAGTCGCTCCAGCGCTCTTAGCCTGTTTCATAGCTTCAAAAACGCAGTCACAGGCATCAGCAGAAACGGCCGGCGTAACACCTGAAACATGAAACCATCTTGCGCCTTCAAAAATCTTTTCCCACTCATAATCCTGTGGTTTAGAAAGGGAAAGACAACTGTAATCTCTGTCGTAAATAACTTTTGACGGACGCTGGCAAGCTCCCTGCTCAAGGTAATATATTCCAAGCCGGCCTTTTGTATAGATGGCCTGAACATCCACGTCGTGGCTTTTTAGAAAACTTGAAGCAGCTTTTCCCACAGCACTATCAGGCAATGCAGTCACATACACAGCATTTTCCCCAAGTATTCCAAGAGATACAGCCACATTGGCTTCACTGCCACCAAAGACAGCCTCAATATTCGATGTCTGAAAAAGTCTTTCCTTTCCCGGCGATTTCAGGCGAAGCATAATTTCGCCAAACAAAACGATTTTATTCATAAACCCCTGCTTTTTTTCTCAAAAATCCAATTATTTGCATAACCTAGTGATTACAAGGTCTTTTGCAATATTTATATGTAAACCAGGCCCCTGCAAAGCGACCCACAAAACGGCTTGCAAAAGCCTTGAACTTCCATTTTGGTGCATAGATTGCGATCTTTTTTCCTTTTAAAGAACATTTCAGACAATGCTTCACCACAGCCTCAGAAGAAAGTCCATGACGCACCTCTGGCCTTGCTCCATTGGAAGCGACATTTGCAAACTCCGTACTAACAGGACCTGGACACAAAGCGCAAACCTTGATTCCTTTTTCTTTCCATTCAGCAGCCAGCGCCATAGTCAAACTCAAAACAAAAGCCTTTGACGCACCATAAACAGCAAAGTTTCCAAGGGGCAAAAAAGACGCAAGGCTCGCCGTATTTATAAGAAGGCTTCCTTCCCCCATAAACTCAAGAGCAAAACCACAGATTCCAGTTAAGGAAGAGCAGTTCAAATCAATCATATCAAGCTCTTTTTCTACAGGAGTATCTTCAAAAGTACCATAAGTTCCAAAGCCCGCATTGTTCACAAGAACTTTTAATTCCATCTGATTTTCGGCAAAACCGTTTTTAAGAAGAAGTTCCCGAAAAGCAGCAGCTCCAGGTCTGCCACTCAAATCAATCTCAAAGAAACGAGCAACAGTTTTTATTCCAGCTTGCGCACAACTGTGATTCACATCTTCGCAAACAGACTCCAGCTTTGTGACCCTTCTGGCCAAAAGCCAAATTTCATCCACATCAACACAAAAAGGAATCTGTCTTGCAAAATCGGCACCCATTCCAGAACTGGCACCTGTAACAACAGCAATTTTTTTCATACCATCTATTATAGCACATTTTCACCACCAATAAAAATCCTTTTTGGGCAACCAGGCTTCGCCTGACGGGCTTTTCAGGGCTACCCTCACGGTCGGTAATTTTTTGAAGTTCCTTCAAAAAATCACGCGCTTCGCGCCCCTTCCAATCCCTGTTGCATCGCCGCATATTGACAAACCGCAACTTATAACGGAAAATTATTAGAATAAAAAAATTGGAGGCTACAAATGGCTAAAGGCGCAAAAGGATTTGGTTTTCTTGCAAAAATCATCCTCGTTATTATCTGGGATCTTTACGGACTTCTTCGCCGTCTTGAATCAAAAAAAACATCAACAAAGATTTTGGGAATCATTCTCTTCATCTTCGGTGGATTCGGAATCGTCTGGCTCATCGACTTGATCACTGTTCTTTTGTACAAAGACATCAAGGTTATCTGCTAGATCCTTTTCAAGGAAAAAATCCCGTCAAAAACTGACGGGATTTTTTTATTCCTTGTTTTCAATAAACATCAATTGTGATATAGTATTTTCCGAATCGCCTCGCCAGGGCAATTTATTAATCGTGTAAGGTCATGAGTTACACGATTACAGTTACATTTACGGAGGTAATAAAATGGCATTAGTTTCAGCAGTTGAAATGGTAAAAAAGGCTCACGAAGGCCACTATGCAATTCCTGCATTCAACACAAACAACTTGGAATGGACAAAGTCTATCCTCGCTGGTATTCAGGAAGCAAAATCACCTGCTATCATCCAGGTTTCAGAAGGCGCTGCAAAGTACATGGGTGGATACAAAGTAGTAGTTAACATGGTTAACAATCTCTACGAATCAATGGGCATCACAGTTCCTGTAGCTCTTCACCTTGACCATGGTACATACGAAGGTGCAAAGAAAGTTATCGAAGCTGGCTTTACATCTGTAATGTTTGACGGCTCACACTTCCCATTCGATGAAAACGTTGAAAAATCAAAGGAAATCATCGCTCTTGCCCACGCAAAAGGCATGTCTGTAGAATGCGAAGTTGGTGGCATTGGTGGTGAAGAAGACGGCGTTGCTTCTGAAGGCGAACTTGCTGACCCAACAGAATGTAAGAACGTTGCAGCTCTTGGCGTAGACTTCCTTGCTTGTGGTATTGGTAACATCCACGGTAAGTACCCTGCTAACTGGAAAGGATTGAACTTCGATCAGCTTGCTAAAATTAATGCTGCTGTTGAAGGAAAGCCTCTTGTACTCCATGGTGGTTCAGGAATTCCTTTCGACCAGGTAAAGCACGCTGTAGAAAACGGTGTTTCAAAAGTAAACATCAACACAGAACTCCAGCTTGAATTCGCTGCTGCTACACGCAAATATGTAGAAGATGGCAAAGATCGCGAAGGAAAAGGTTACGACCCACGTAAGCTTCTTAAGCCAGGTTTCGATGCTATCACAGCTAAAGTAATCGACCTTTGTAAGGCTTTCGGTTCTGCTAACCAAGCTTAGTTTTAGGCCGTAAAGCAAAAATCCCGCTGAAACTTTGTTTCAGCGGGATTTTTTTTACCACAGAAAAAATCAGACCTTTTACCTGTCTGCAAATCCTCTGTGGAGCAATTTTTTTTTAATTAAAGGCGCTCTTTAATTGCTGCAATAAATTCCCATGAATTGAGAATCTGTTTTGCTTTTGGTTCAGCAAGGGCTGCAAGATCACCTGTCATGTAGCCTTCTTCAATTGTATCCAAAGTTGCCTTTTCAAGCTTCTTTGCAAAATCAACCAGATCCTGAGTTCCATCAAGTTCACCACGCTTTGCAAGAGCACCTGTCCATGCAAAGATTGTAGCTACAGGATTTGTAGAAGTTTTTTCACCCTTAAGGTAACGGTAATAGTGCTTCTGAACTGTACCGTGGCTTGCTTCGTATTCAAATTCACCGTTTGGAGAAACAAGAACACTAGTCATCATAGCAAGTGAACCACAAGCTGAAGCAATCATATCAGACATAACGTCGCCGTCATAGTTCTTACAAGCCCAGAGGAATCCCCCCTTAGACTTCATTACCCGTGCAACTGCATCGTCGATGAGTGTATAAAAATATTCAATTCCAGCTTCATCAAACCTGGCCTTAAAGTCTTCGTCGAATACCTTCTGGAAGATTGCCTTAAAGTTTCCGTCATAAGTCTTAGAAATTGTATCTTTTGTACCAAGCCATACGCTGATTTTCTGATCCAAAGCATAGTTAAAGCAGCAGCGTGCAAAGCTTTCGATAGAAGCATCAAGATTGTGAATTCCCTGAATGATTCCAGGTCCCTTCATCACCTGAATAGTCTTTCTGATTTCCTGACCGTCTTCACCAGTAAAAACAAGTTCTGCTTTTCCAGCGCAAGGAGTTTTGATTTCGCAGTTCTTGTAAACGTCACCGTATCCGTGGCGACCAAGTACTATTGGCTTTTCCCAGCTGGAAACATTGCATTTAATGTTGTTTACGAAAATTGGAGAACGGAAGATTGTTCCGTCCAGTTCACCACGAAGAATTCCGTTTGGTGAAGGAGTAAGCTGCTTAAGCTTGTATTCTTCCATTCGGGCAGCATTAGATGTGATTGTGGCACATTTTACGCCAACGCCAAGACGTTTAATAGCGTTTGCTGCTTCATAAGTAATTTTGTCGTCAGAATCGTCACGAGCCTTAAGACCTAGGTCATAATATTCTGTCTTCAAATCAACATAAGGTGTAAGGAGTTCGTCCTTAATAACCTTCCATAAAACACGTGTCATTTCATCGCCATCGAGCTCTGCGATAGCATTTTTCATCTGAATCTTTGCCATAACATAAATTATAAAGAATTATGAAATTGGGATAAAGAGGATTTTTTAAATTAATTGGCTGATTTCAATACATTTTTCTGAAAATCAATCCTCTCGACAAAAAACAAAAAATTCTTTGTATAGAAATTTCTGCAAAAAAAATGATTTTTTTCGTATCGTTCATTAAACATAAAAAAAGAGGCTGTCCCAAAAGTAATGAG
>JAEDGP010000136.1 GCA_016297405.1 Treponema sp. | reverse complement strand
ATCGAAGGGCTAGAACCCCTCATTTAACGCATTGTTAAATAAAAAAGCCTTCTGTTACAGAAGGCTAAGCGGTAGAAGACAAAACGCGTTAAAAAAATGCAACTGCATTTTTAGCGTTTTGGCCCTGAGATTTATCGAAGGGCTAGAACCCCTCATTTAACGCATTGTTAAATAAAAAAGCCTTCTGTAACAGAAGGCTAAGCGGTAGAAGGGAGTCGAACCCTCGTCATCAGCTTGGAAGGCTGAGGTAATGAGCCGTTATACAACTACCGCGTGTTGATGTTTATAATATACAGTTTTGCAAAAAAAAGGTCAATAGGCAAAACTGTAATTTTCAAAAAAAAATTAATTTTCAGGTGCTTTGTTTTCAAATTTTGTAAATGATGGAAAGAATATCATTTCAACATCGCCAGTAGCGCCATTTCGTTGCTTTGCAACAATACAAGTGGCATCCTGGACAGGATTCTTTTCTTCCATGATTTTACGATCTCGATGCAAGAATAGAACAACATCCGCATCCTGCTCAATTGAGCCAGAACCACGCAATTGAGCCAAATTTGGAGCTTCCCCTTCAGCGGCACGAGCAACCTGACACAATGCAACAATAGGAATATTCAATTCACGAGCCAAAGCTTTCAATGATTTTGAAATTTCTGATACAGTTTCATATACAGGAGCATTTGGATTTTCAGTTGTAATAAGACCAATGTAATCGATAAAAATGATTTTCACATGCTGATTTTCAGCCATTTGTCGAGCCATGGATTTCAGTTCCATAAGCTGCATATTTGGAGTATCCACAATGTAAAGTGGAGCATTAAAACACTTACCAGCAGCATCCTGAAGTTTTTGAAAATCAGCAATATTCAATCGACCATTTCTAAGCTTTCCACTTTGCACCCGTGCAACTTGAGCCAGCAAACGCTGTCCAATTGATTGATAGGACATTTCCAACGAAAAAAAACCACATGGAATATTTTTTTCTATCGCTATAGTCTGCATCATTGACAACGCAAAAGCTGTTTTACCGATTGAAGGTCTAGCACCAATAATAATCAATTCAGAATTCTGAAATCCGCTGGTCATTGCATCAAGTTGCGCAATTCCCGATGGAATACCAGTAAGTTCCTCGTTATTTTTGTAGCGCATATCGATGAGCATTATGGTATCGCGAATTATATCTGACATCATATGCAGGGAACTTGTTCCACTATTGAAATTCATGTCGAAAATCTGCTTTTCCGCAGCTTGTAGAATTGCTTTTCCGTTTTTAGTTTCATCGAAAGCATGTGCTTTCAGCTCAGATGACAGCTTTATCAAATCCCGTCTCGTAGCACAATCAAGAACAATATCTACATAATAGTTTACGTTTGAACTGGTTGGAACAGTATCTGTAAGAGATGCAATGTAGCCTGTTCCGCCCGCTTGTTCAAGTTTTCCAAGTTTTGACAGTTCATTGACCAGTGTAAGCATATCGCCATGTATGCTTTGATTTGCCAAGGAGCGAATACCTTCGTAAATCACCTGATGCTGAAAGGAGTAGAAACGATCTACAGACAGCTTTGTAATCACCTCCGGAACAGCACTCCAGTCCAAGAGCATGGCGCCAAGGGTGGCTTGCTCTGCAGCTAAATTCTGTGGCGGTACATTATCTTTTAATTCCATAGCCATATAATCCTCTTAAAAATTATCAACAAGTAATCAACAGTGTATCCACAAAATGACACATCAGTTTAAAGACACAAAAGGCTGGAAATTCTTTTGAATTTCCAGCCTTAAATCAACAGCCAGGCAAAAAACTACTCAGCCTTGTTTTCTTCTGCAACAGCTTCAGATTTTGCTTCTGACTTAACTTCAGCACCACCCTGAGCTATTACTGAAATCTTAATTTCTGCAACCTGAGCTTCGTAAAGATGAACAACTGCATGATAGTTACCAACAGACTTGATTGCAAGTCCTGGAAGTTCAATACGTTTACGTTCGATTTCGTAGCCAGCTTTTGCAAGTACATCGGCAATAACCTGAGTTGTAACGGCACCATAAAGCTTTCCGTTTGAACCAGCAGGCATTGAAACTTCGAATGAAGCACCTTCGAGCTTTTCTTTAAGGCTCTTAGCATTAGCACGCTTTACTTCCTTACGAGCTTCGATTTCTGCTTTACGAGCTTCAAACAATGCAGCAGTTGTAGCATTGTATGGAACTGCAAGATTTCTAGGAAGAAGGAAGTTACGTGCATAACCTGTAGCTACATTTTTTACATCACCTTCTTCACCAAGTGATTTTACATCGACATTAAGAATAACTTTCATTTTTCAAGCTCCTCTTGATTATAATGACACTTACGTTACCAGGAGTTGGATCGCAAGTG
>JAEDGP010000060.1 GCA_016297405.1 Treponema sp. | reverse complement strand
AACTACCGCAATACAAACTTATTGGACAGCCGCGATAACTTTATTTAGATGTTAACCAGAATATTAGTTAGATGTTGTGAAATCGTCGTAGGTACTAAAATAACCTTTTTCGATAGTAAATTCTTTGATAGCTTTTGCTATTGTAGGTTCTGCTATTGAACCGTCTGCTTTGTATGCTCCACTGGAAGAAATGGTGTTGTTGCTTAAATTTTTATAAGCCACAGCATACCACTTGCCAATCAGTGATTCATTTAGCGGGTACCATTTTCCAAATGATTTATAGTAATCGCCTTCCTCTGGTTTTTGTTCTTCTGGTTTGTCCCAGTCTAAAACGTAGGTGTACTGGCCATAAATAATACCTGATGTTTCGTCAAATTTCTGGACGTAGAGATTTTCCATCTTATATGTTTCGTTGTCATTCAAAGCATCTTCAGCGATTGAGATGGTTGAGTATCCTGTTGACCAGACTCTAATCAAAGGATCACCTGCTGCAAGCTTTTCTGCATTGATTGAATTGTCTGTTGATGAATCTTCATCTTGTTTACAGGATGTAAAATAAATTGAAGATACGAATAAGAGAGCTGCAGTTCCAATAAGAGCAGCCTGGTTGAAAATAAAGCGAACGCTTTTCATGTTGCCTCCGATCCCAGTTTTGCGTGGGATGAGCTGTGATAATCCTTCTAATGAAAGATTTCCATTCTGGTGTTCTGACTTGGCGGGTGCCTTACAGTTACGCATCTAGTCGATGATTTGCACATCGTTTCCCAGTCTGGAATTATACTTATACCATAAAATAATTGTTGTGAGAATTCAGGGGCGTTACGGGGAGCCATTGGGGAAAGTTTTCTCCCCGTTGGGATGGGTGTGGCGAAAACAGACTGACGCAGGCGGCTGGCTGGTTGAGCCCAGGGAAGGGGCTTCTTCCCGATTTTTTTTGAATTATTAGAAATCAAGATTATAATATTTGTGTTGAAAAAGATTTTATTGGGCTCAATTTTATTTTCTCTTTTTTGTTTTCCGTTTATTGCGCAGGACGGGGAAGATGTGGCTGTAAAGTCACCTTTTCCAATTCGTAGTTTATGTTGGAACAAGGACGATAAGCTTTTTGCGTTTGGAGAAGGAAATACAATTTTTATTCGAAGCACGGATCAGTACAGTATTGCCCACATGCTTAAGTTTGAAGGCGTTTCTTCGGTTGCGTTTAGCCGGGAAGGTTCCCAGGAATTGATTATGGCTCTTTCTGATAAGGGGCTTGTTTCCATGTGGGATTACGAAAAATTTGAAGATCCTGAAATGTCGGTGGACTATTCGGAAGCGGCAGAAGTTATTTGTCCGGCATTTAGCGCAGACAGTAACAACATTGCGTTGAGTTTGGGCGACAGTTCTATTCTGCTTTATTATAAACTTAGACTTACAAAACAGATTTTAAAAAAGCGGCTGGAAGGTCACACTGAACCTGCCTACTTTTTGGCGTTTAGTCCAGACAATGAATACCTTGCGTCAGTTTCATCTGATGGTTTTTTAAAGGTCTGGAATTCACGTTCAGGAAAAATGATGCATGAGTATGCTGTTTACCAGGAAGCGAAAATTCCTTGTGCGTGGACAAATGATTCAAAGCGGATTGTCTTTGCATCCGGTGAAAAGGAGCTTTCGGTTTATTCCCTTGAGGGTGAACTTTTGGGCACCATTCTTAGTGAGAAAAGAATTGTAAATTTGCAGTGCTTAAGATCGAAGAATTCAGTGGCTGTGCTTACAGATAAAAATACAATTGATTTTTATGATTTAGGCAGCATGGAAAATTATGGTTATTTGCCACCAAAAAATGTTTTTGACATAACAAGTTATGCATTCAGTTCCGATGACGTTTATCTGCTTGAAGGCTATGGGGATGGAACTGTAGTTAAATTGAATGTTGAAAAGCAAATGCTTGCACCTGGAGAGCTGCCGAATAAGCTTGTAATTATGGATGATGATGATGTTGATATCCAGGAAAAGAAAGATGATTCCCATGAGTCTGAAGATGATAACAAAAAGGAAGAAACGATTGTTCTTTTTAAGCATGAAGATTTTGTGAGCCTAAATTTTGTGCCGATGATTTTATCTTCGCCCTATGCTTGCTCGGTGGGAGCGGATGCTGCGCTGAAGATTGGTTCGCTTCTTACTCCATTTTATTTTGGGCTTGGTTTATCATTTAATGTAGGTTTTCCGTCCAGCCCGTTTTCTTATGAATATGCTGCTGGTGGAACAGAGTTGAATCCGCCGAATATTTACGCTTTTGACTTTTATGTGCCGTTAGGTGTAAGGCTTGTTACTGGTCCCAAAAAATTCAGTGTATGTTTGGAGTTCAGAAGCGGTGTACGTGGCATGTGTTTGTGGAACGGGCAAACAACAAATTCTGCAAAGGGAGATGATTATTTTACAGCCCTTTTTGGATTCGATGCCATTTATTATATGGGCCCTGTGGGAGTGGGAATTGGCGTTGATTTTGATACGATTCTGCTGGCAAAACCTAAATTTATTGTAGGTGGAAAAATCCCTGTTCCAGTTGTAAAATCGATTAAGCAGTCCATAAGAAAGGCTAAGATAAAGAAAAAGGAAAAGGAACGTTTGTATGGTTCCAAGAAAACTGGAACTGGCGCAGTGACTGAGTCAGGCAAAGGAGGAAACAATGAAGGTGGAAAATAAGTCGTCTAATGTTTCTTTTGTTTTAGGGGCTGCATTCGGTGTTTTCGTTTTGTGTTTATTGGCTGGTTGCAGTGAATCCTATGATTCAATGCTGGACAATTACAATAAGAAGTTTATCCCAATGTCTAGTATTCCGCCGGCAGTTAAACCTGGGCAGGTGGGTTTTGATCAGGATGGGATGCTGGAGAATATTTATATTGCTGATGTCTGGTCTACGTTGAATATAAAAGGGCCTGAAGGGTGCAAAAGTTATCTTTGGAGTATAGAAAATTCGAAAGGCGAACAGAAGTTTACATCAACTGAAAAGAATTTTTCCTGCTTCTTTTATGAGTCAGTAATTTTCAAACCTGGTTTCTGGACTTTACGTTTAGTGGTGATTGGCCCGGATGATCAGGAATATAGTGATACTGCGATTCTGAATATTAAGTCTCATTTTTAATTTTGCAAGGTTATTCACTTTTGGAAAATAAACTCTATTTTGTCAAACGTCGTAAAGAATCCTTATTTCTGGAAATTTATTTGTTCAAAAAATTTGACTATAGGGAGATTTGTGGGATAATAGTACTGATTTGGTGGGATAAAATTTTGTTAGGAGATGATTATGAAAAAGAATCTTTTATTTTTTGCAGCAGCCTTTTTTTCTATGATTGCTGTTGTTTTGTCTGGCTGTGCAGATAACTTGACTGGTAACGAAACTGTTACTGGTTCTGGAATTCAGGGAAAACGTGGCCTTACAATTGTTGTATCAAATTATGAAGGCGGAAAAGCTGAACGTACGATTTTGCCTGATGCTTTAGCTTTGGATGACTTGACTTTCTCTATTGAGGGAAAATCCAGCACTAGTGGAACTGTTGGTCCTTTGACAATTACAGTAGAAACTGACGGAACTGCATATGTTCCTTTGGCTGCAGCTGTATGGGATTTGACTTTGACTGCATCAAAGGATGGTAAACCGGTTTTAAAGGGTTATGCAAATGCGAATCTGGTAAGCTCTCCTGACAGGGTAAGATTTACAATGAAGCCTTACGATATTACTACAAAGGGTAATGTTGATTTGCGTTGTACTTACACTTATATAGACGGAGTTCATGGTGAAGTAAAGAGCATCTTTGTAGCTTTGTTTGATACAGTTTCTGGAAATATGATTAGCGGAACTGATTACAAAGAAACAACAATAAACGGTTCTTTCAATTACAATAAGACTGCTTTGGAACCAGGTTCATATTATTTTCAAGTATTCTTCTTGAATAAAACTGTTACAAACTATGCTGCGATTGATGAAGCAAATGATGTGATGGGTTACTATGGAGATCTTTTAATTGTTGATCCAGGTAATACAACAGATAAGGATATTGCTATTCCTGATGTAATTGGGGAAATGCCGGCTGCTCCTTCTGAATTTAGTGCATATCTGATTGACGATTCAGAAGATCCTGATCACTACAATGTTAAGTTCACATGGAAATCAAATTCTACAAATGAAAGATACTTTAAGATTGAGATTAAGGAATACACAGATGCTTCAACTCCTAAAACTGGTGAAGCATGGAAAACTTTGGATGGAACCAATTACAAAACAGCTGCTTCTGATTTGTATGTTAGCGGTAACTTGCTTCCTGTTGCAAAGGATTCTAAAGGTGAATTCGTTTATAAGCTTAAAACTGGTGTTCTTTACGACGCTACAATTACAGCTGTAAATAAGTTTGGTTCAAAGGAACCAGTTGAACGTATTACCACAGGAATTGTAGACGAAACTGGTTGTACAGCATTCGATTCAACAAATTCTGTTAGAATCAACCGTTTGGCTGCTATCTATTATCTGAAGAATGGTACGCTCAGCACAGATGCATCAACAAGCATAAGTCCAACAAGAGTAATTGAATATCATACTTACAAAGATGCAAATATTTCTTTGAAGACAATTCACAAGACTGCTGCCCCACAGGAAAATTATCCGGTTCTTGTTAGAAATGGACTTGATTTTACTCGTTGGGTACGAAACGAATCTTCTGATGAATCAGAGGCTGCTGCAGTTACTGAAACAGATGCCTGGAGAAATATTGAAGTAAAAGCTGTTTATGAATCTGGTATTGAGGTTGAAATCCCTGGATATACAGATCTTCCTGCTGCAAGAGTATCTGCCGTAATTGAATCTACGACTACAGATGTTAAGAATGGGGCAAATGAGATTTCTGAAAACAAGAAGATAAAGATTACTGTAAGCCCTGCTGCAGATCCAGCAACTGAACCTGAATACGAAAAGTATGAAGTTAAAGTAAATGGTGTTTCTGTAATCAAGACTACTTCAAATGAAATGCTGATTGATACAGCTCCTCTAGAAGGTGGTACTTATGTGGTTAATGTATTGGCGCTTGCAAAAGACAGTACTCAATGGTACACAAATACATTCATAATCAAGGTTAGCAAATAGTCTGGAAAATAGTATTTGCAAAACAACAGGGCAGCCCGGGAAGTCGCAACTTTCCGGGCTGCCCTGTTTTAAATTCTGCACAAGCCTTTTCCTCGAAGCTGAAAGAACAACTTTGCTGGTAAAATTTTGCAAATCTGTTGATATTCCTGGGCACCGCTGTTTTGAGGCGACATTTGATTTAATAATGAGCAGATTGCTTGTGCGTTTTGCGGTGAAACATCGGCATAAAGAATGTCGCCCATGTAAGACCAGCAAAGTTGTGGTGCAGTTTTGGATGGAAGCAGGATGATTTTTCCTCCGATCCACATAAATTTGCTTTGGGGAAGAGGTTTTTGTGAAAAGGCTAAATCACGTTTTTGCTCATATTTTTGGATAAGAGAACCGATAAAGTCTGATTTAATTTTTGGCGCAGGCATTTTAAAAGGAAACCATGTCTGACATGGTTTATTGAGTTTTTGACCATGCATCCATGCTTCTAGAGCTGCATTCAATGGATCTGAATATTTTTGAGATTTTTCTTCTCCTTTGAAATTCAGGGCATTCTCTGCAAATTGATTTTTGGGGGCGGGGAGTGGAATTAAGTCTTTGTGCTTGCCTTCAAGCCATTCCCTATAAACTGTAGAATGCAATGTTAGTGAAAATTTGTGCCAAAATGCGGAGTCAAGAAGGCCGGCGGCGAATAATTGTCTTAGGGTTTCCATCGAATCCATCAGATCTTGTTCTGTCTGATTCCAAAAGCCGAATATCATGTAGGAATGGACCAATATGCCTGCTTCTTTAAATGCGCAGCATGCAGAAACAATGTTTTCCATGTCTGTGCCTTTATTTATATTCAAAAGACCATTGCTTGTGGCGATTTCTATGCCGGCAGAAACAGCGGTTAAGCCGCCGTAAGAAAGAAGATCCGCTGCATCTCTTGTGAAGGTTTTTTCGAAGCGGACATTTCCCCAAAATGTGAGATGACGATTTTTGGAGGCGGCGTTTAGCAATGCGAATTGTGTAAGTCCTGCTGGCGGACATGCTTCATCGACAAAGTGAATGCCAAAGACGCCGGTTTTCTGCGCCTGTTCAGAAAGTCCTTGATAGAGTTTTTGAATCGGGGTGGCACAATAGTTATTTACATAATCAAGGGAAGTGTCGCAGAAGGCGCAGCGATGCCAATAGCAGCCGTATGCCATAAATGCTTTAATCCAGGCTCCGTCATTCCAAATTCTGTGCATTGGATTATTATCATCGGCAAGGCGTGGGCTGCGTGTAAAATCGATTTGCGAAAAGTCCGGGATTATAGAGCGAACAAATTGATTTTCTGCTGCAGCGAAGGCTTTGCTTTCATGCAGTGGCTCAATTATGGAATCATTGAACAGGTATTTAATTTTATAGAGTTGTTTTCCGTTCAGTTTGAAATTTTCTTTAAATAGGTTCATATAGCTGCCATATCCTTTGTCGTAACTTATGACGTGGCAATAATCGAATATTTTCTTTTCCTGAATATTTCTGAGTTCTGTGTTTACGTATCCACCACCAAAGGAAATCATTGCATTGGGTATTGTTTTGCGGATGTATGATGCTGTTGCTAATGCAGAAACAAAGCAACCTGGAAATGGTATTGTTATGCAGAAAAGATTTATTTCATTCGTTTTTTCAGCTTTTTCTGGATATAGAGTAGAAATTTTTTCCTGTAATAAAGGTAAGAAAAAGTTTTTTAGGATTGGTGAATCGATGGCACTTTCGGCCTGTTTAAATGTGGCGGCAGATACTGCCAGGGATTCAGCGTATCGAATAAGGGAAAAATTTTTATCATAGACTGCAGTAATATAGTCGGCAAGATCTGCAAGAGCAAGGCTTGCAAGAATTTGGGAATCATCTGCAGTTACGTCCCGGCCCAGGTTTGCTAAGTAATTTTCCATTCGCAAGCCTCTTGGGGCATGAGCAGAACGGACGAATTCATGCACATATTCGCGGCCTGAATTGGATTGAGGACAAACAATGCTTACAATTATATCTATCCAATTTGACCAGTTTTGCGATTCAGAAACGTAACGTCTAAGCTGGAATGCAGAATTTTCGTCACCTTGATTTTCCATTTTTTGAGCCAGTTTAAGCGCTTCATTTTCTGATTGTTCAAAAATCAGCGAAAGACCGTCTTTGCAAAAAATTTTATGGAAAAGTTCTGTGCTTAAATCCAGCCAATGGGTGGTTCCTTCGATATGTTCCTGGAAGAAAAAATCTTTGAAAAATGCAGAAAGGTATGCTCCAGATGGGTACGGAGTATTCAGTTGAACTAAGGGAGGTTGAATTATCACAGTTCGAATCATGCATAGATTATAGTGAAGATTCTGGAATAGATAAACGGAGGATGAGATTTCTTTGGATAATTACAGTGTTAGTCTTTTAGCGGGTAATGATTTTTTTGACAATGGGACTGGATGTGGAAATATTGGTCGATTGAATTGTTTTATGTTAATATAAAGTAAGAGAGGTTCCACGTGCTGAAAAATGATAAAGGCCTTGTGTCTTTGTTTTTGCCGATTTTTTTTGAAATTCTTTTCTTCATGCTCGCCGGAATGGTGGATACGCTGATGCTTTCTACTATCGGCGATGAATGTGTAGGTGCAGTAGGTACTGCGAACACGTATATAAGCATGTTCATTCTTATGTTTTCCATTGTTTCTACTGGAATGATGGCTGTTATGACGCAGAATATTGGTGCGGAAAAAAAAGGTGTTGCGTATCAGGCAAGAAATGTTGGCTTGGTATTTAATTTGATTCTTAGTTTGCCGCTTTCAATCTGTCTTTTTCTATTTTCTGAAGATCTGCTTGTAACAATTGGAATTTCGGAGGCACTTAAAAAACCAGCCACTACGTATATGCAAATTGTAGGTGGTGCCTGTTTTTTAAACGGTTTGATTCCCGTTTTTTCGGGATATTTACGGGCCTTTGGGCATACTAAATATCCGTTATTCGCAACAATTGTGGCAAATATTGTAAATCTGGTGCTAAACGCAATATTTCTTTTCGTTTTCCATTATGGAGTTGCTGGAGTTGCTTTTGCCACAGCAATTTCACGAGTTGTTAATCTATGTATCGTAATTGGGCTTTCGATAAAGCATGTGCATGCAAAACAGTCTCCGGAACGCATTGCTGTTGTTAAGGTTTTTAGACAAATACTTCAGATTGGCTTTCCATCAGCATTGGAAACGCTTTTGTATAATGTTTCAATGACGCTGGCAATTCGATTTTTGAATCAAATGGATGTGGCTGGATTCAATGTGGCCGCAAGAGCGTATGCTGCACAAATTGCGAATTTTTCCTTCTGCGCAGGAGCGGCGTTAGCGCAGGCAAATGCAATAATCATTGGCTGGAAGGTCGGCCGAAAAGAATATGGAGAATGTGAAAAAGGTACGCGAAAGGCATGGTTCTTTGGCATTTTGATTTCGGCTTGTTGCAGTGTACTGGTAGCGCTTAGTGCACCTTTGTTTATAGGCAGCCTAACAGATAATCCTCAAATGATTTCTGTGGTTTCAAAGCTTTTGTGGATTGATGTAATTCTGGAATTTGGGCGTGTTACAAATTTGATTTATGGAAACGCGCTTAAAACTTGTGGAGATGCAATTTGTCCTGTCGCTTTGGGAGTTGTTTTCATGTTCCTGTGCTCAGTGGGAGGGACATATCTTCTGGGCATTGTGATGAATATGCTGGTGACCGGGTGCTATATTGCATTGACATGTGATGAATGCTTTAGAGGTGTTGGAATGATTCTTAGATGGAAATCTAAGAAATGGCAAGGAAAAGGATTGGTATAAATGTTTCGTAGATTCAGAAAAGTTCTTTTTGGGACAGTGCACAATGGTCAGAAAGCGCATCTTTTTATTATCAAAAGAAAGGAAATTTCTTTTTGTGTTACGGATTTTGGCTGTACCATCACAAGTCTGAAAATTCGTGATGAAAAAGATTCATGGACTGATGTTGTGCTGGGAATGGAAACTCTTGCTGGATATGCCTCAAATTGGGGCAGCTTTGGTGCTGTGATTGGACGTTATTCAAACCGGATAAATGGAGCGAGCTTCGAATTAAAAGGTAAAAAACTTTCGCTTTCGGAAAATATTGAAGGAGCCTGTCTGCATGGTGGATTTCCTGCCTGGGGAAATATTATATGGAATGCAAAAAAGGTATGCAAAAAAAATGCCTGTGGAGTGTGTTTTTGGAAGGAGTTTAAAGATGGAGAACAGGGTTTTCCCGGTAATTTAAAAGTACAGGTAGAATATCTGATTGACGATAATAAACAACTTTCGATGGTGTTCCGGGCAACAACAGATGAAGAAACCCCTATAAGTATAACAAATCATTCGTATTTTAATTTGCGAGGAAAGGATAATGTAAAAGATTATGAGCTGCAGCTTTTTGCAGACAGATATATTGATCTGGAAAGTAGTGAAAAAATAAAACCGGTTGCGGGTACAGATTTTGATTTTACAAAAAAGAGGCGCTGGTGGTCAGAAAGCATGCTTCAGGCAAATCCTGATTTTAAGGGATACGATATTTGTTATGCAGCAACTGGTTACTGCGGTTCAAAGGGGATTCCACTTGAAGGCACGCCGATGGTGAAAATAGCAGAAATTAGCGATCCCATAAGCGGCTGTGGGATGAGTGTGTCATCTAATCAAGAAGGATTTCAGCTATATACTGGAAACTATGTGCGCTTTACCCCTGGAAAAGAAGGCCGCTGGTATCAACAGAATGAAGGGATTTGTATAGAAACACAAAGCTTTCCAGATTCACCAAATCAAGAAAGCTTTCCTTCTGTTGTGTTGCAACCAGGCGAACAATATGAGGCGCGCACTGTTTACGCTTTTTACAATAATATGAAAAAATAGACGATTTGGTTAATTTGATTTTACAGGTAAGTGTTGGTAAGTGTTATGGAAATTTTTGACCTTTACGATAAAGACAGAAACAAACTTAATCAGACAATGGTTCGCGGCGATGTGCAGCCAGAAGGAACTTATCGTATGGTGGTTCACATCTGCATTTTTAACGACAAAGGCCAGATGCTGATTCAGCAGCGGCAGCCATTTAAGAACGGATGGTCCAATTTGTGGGATGTGACTGTTGGCGGACACGCCACAACTGGAGAAGATTCTGCTACCGCTGCAAATCGAGAGCTTTATGAAGAAATAGGCTGCCAGATGGATTTTTCAGAAAAGCGGCCGGCATTAACCATTCACTGGAAAAATCCTGGGTCTACAAAAAACGCCCAGGGTTTTGACGACTATTATCTTGTGCGTCAAAATCTGGATGAAACTCAGCTTAAACTTCAGAAAGAAGAAGTCCAGGCGGTAAAATGGGCATCAGAAAACGAAATCCTAAAAATGATAGAAGATAAAACTTTTATTCCATATCATCCGTCTATGATTTCTTTTCTTTTTCACCTTAGTTTGGGAAGTGACTGTCATACCTGTTCTGACTGGACTATAAAAAACTAAATGCATTTACGGAGAAAAATATGACAGTTATAGAAGCAATGAAAAAAAAGCTTCCAATTCTTGCAACTTATGATAAATTTCCAAATGGATTAGAAGGAAGGGCTCGTTCCCTTTGCTATGAATTCAATCATCTTCCGCCAGAAAAACATGACCGCTCCATGGAAATCCTTAAGGAGCTTTTTGGCACATGGAATCCAAAAATATGTATTCATCCTACTTTTAACTGTAACTATGGATTTAACATTCATGCAGAAGGATTTTTGTATGTAAACTACAACTGCACTTTTTTGGATAACGCTGCAATCACCTTTGGAAATAATGTTCTTGTGGGCCCTGGCGTAGTTATTTCTACAATAAATCATGGTATTCATCCCCAGCAGCGTCTTATGTTTGACGACGCAAAGCCTATCAATATTGGGGAAAATGTGTGGATTGGGGCAAATGCAACAGTTTTAAGTGGCGTTACAATCGGAAAAAACAGCGTAATAGGTGCAGGCAGCGTAGTTACAAAAGATATTCCTGAAAATGTGGTGGCAGTGGGAAATCCTTGCAAAGTACTTAGACCAATTACCGACGCAGACAAAAAAACTCCTTTTGAATATGACTAAATGGCCACCCGCACAGAAATCTTGGAACCACTCGTCGAAATGACTGCTACACTAAATGTGGTAGTTTCGATGAACTCAACCACCGGGTAGTTTCGATGAACTCAACCACCGGGTAGTTTCGATAAACTCAACCACCGGGTAGTTTCGATGAACTCAACCACCGGGTAGTTTCGATAAAC
>JAEDGP010000059.1 GCA_016297405.1 Treponema sp. | reverse complement strand
ACAGGTGGTTTCGACAAGCTCAACCACCGCGGAATACGAAAAGCAGGCGTTGCGGGCGGCGATTGAGCCCGCAGAGGGGGTAGCGGAAGACACGACAAAGCGGAGTAAATGCAACAGCTCGCTGGGGCATTTAAGTAGCGACTCGTGGCTGAAGCGAGGGGGAGACTTCCCCCGCCCATGATATAGAAATAATGGTGGTTTAGACATGCTTAACCGCCGAATGGAGTAATATATGCCACTTAATAAAGATATACATAAAGTAATGGTAATAGGTTCGGGTCCTATCATCATTGGTCAGGCTGCCGAATTTGACTACGCTGGCAGCCAGGCTTGTAAGGCTTTGAAGGAACAGGGACTTGAAGTTGTTCTTGTAAACTCTAACCCGGCTACTTTGATGACTGACCACGCAATGGCAGATCACATCTATATTGAACCACTTATTCCAGAAACAATCGAAAGAATTATTGAAAAAGAAAAGCCAGATTCAATTCTTTCTTCACTTGGTGGACAGACTGGTTTGAATCTTTGTATGCAGCTTGCTAAGTCTGGATTCCTTAAGGAACACGGTGTAAAGCTTTTGGGTGCTAAGCCAGAAACTATCGATAAGGCTGAAGACCGCCAGATGTTCAAGGATACAATGGAATCAATTGGTGAACCTTGTATTCCTTCTAAAGTTGTAACTACTTATGAAGATGCTCTTGATTTTGCAAAGAATGGAATCGGACTTCCTGCAATCATTCGTCCAGCATTTACTCTTGGTGGTACTGGCGGCGGTATTGCAAAAACTTGGGAAGAATTTGATGAAATTGCTCACAACGGTTTGCATCGCTCTCCAATTCACCAGATTCTTGTTGAAAAATGTATTTCCGGCTGGAAGGAAATTGAGTTTGAAGTTGTTCGCGACCACAGCGGAAACGTTCTTACAGTTTGTTCAATGGAAAATTTTGACCCGGTTGGTGTTCACACTGGTGATTCAATCGTAATCGCTCCTGCTGTAACTCTTTCTGATAAAGAATACCAGATGCTTCGTTCTGCATCTTTGAATATCATTTCCAGCCTTGGAATGGAAGGTGGATGTAACTGTCAGTTCGCTTTGAACCCTGAAACATTTGAATATGCGGTAATCGAAGTAAATCCTCGTGTAAGCCGATCTTCTGCCCTTGCTTCTAAAGCTACAGGTTACCCAATTGCGAAAGTTGCTACTTTGATTGCTATTGGCTACAACCTTGATGAAATTCCGAACTTTGTAACAAAGAAAACTGCTGCATGTTTTGAACCTGTTCTGGACTATGTAGTTGTTAAGATGCCAAAGTTCCCGTTTGACAAGTTCGTTTATGCTGCCCGCAAGCTGGGAACTCAGATGAAGGCTACTGGTGAAGTTATGGCTATTGGTCGTACTTTTGAAGAAGCTATGATGAAGGCTGCCCGCGGTGCTGAAATCGGTGTTACAAGTCTTAATCTTGAAATTCTTAAAGAAGAATCTGATGAACAGATTATTGCTCGCGTAAATCAGTGTACTGACCAGCGTATTTTTGCCATCTTCGAAGCTCTTAAGCGCGGAATTATGACTGTTGAAGACATTCACAATGTAACAATGGTTGACGAATGGTTCCTGAACAAGCTTTTGAATCTTGTAGACATGGAAGATATGTTCGAAATGATTCGTGAAGGTGCTGAAATTTCAGAAGAAGGAAAGGCTGAACTGACACAGGAAGTTTATCTTGCTGCTAAAAAACTTGGTTATCCAGACAAAGTTATTGAAAAGATGACTGGCAAGGCAATTGAAGGCTCTTCTGGTGTAATTGAACACGTGGGCTCAACCACTGGATTTGGAGTTGGTACTGTTAAAACAATCGAAGAAAACAATGCTAAGCTTGATAAGGCTCGTGCAGAGGGAAAGGTTGCACATATTTCTGCAACATTCAAAATGGTTGATACTTGTGCAGGTGAATTTGCTGCAGAAACTCCTTACTTCTACGCTGGATACGATAAAGAAAACGAAGCAGAAATTTTCTTGAATGAATTGCATGGGGTGGTTTCGACAGGTGGTATCCTGAGCCTGTCGAAGGGCTCAACCACCGCAGATGCAGACTCAACTTCTAAGAAATCTAAAGGAACGATTGTTGTTCTTGGTTCTGGTCCAATCCGAATCGGTCAGGGTATTGAGTTCGACTACGCTTCTGTACAGTGTGTATGGTCTTTGAAGAAGCTTGGTTACGAAGTTGCAATTGTAAATAACAACCCGGAAACTGTTTCTACAGACTTTGATACAGCTGACCGCCTTTACTTTGAACCTCTTACTCCAGAGGATGTAATGGGCGTTATCAACACAGAAAAACCCCTTGCAGTTGTAGTTGCATTTGGTGGTGGAACAGCTATCAAACTGGCTAACTTCCTTTCTGATCAGGGAATTCCAATCCTTGGAACAAGTGCTGATGCAATCGACCTTGCAGAAGACCGTGAACGCTTTGAAGAGCTTTGTGAAAAGCTTCAGATTAAGCGCCCTCGTGGTCTTACAGTAATGAATGCTGAAGAAGCTTTGAATGCCACAAAGGATCTTGGTTATCCAGTATTGCTTCGTCCTTCTTATGTTCTTGGTGGTCAGAACATGATTGTTGCCTTTAATGACGACGATGTAAAAGAATACATGAAGATTATCCTTGCACAGGGAATAACAAATCCAGTTCTTATTGACCAGTATATGATGGGTACTGAGCTTGAAGTTGACTGTATCTGTGACGGAAAAGACGTTCTTATTCCTGGTATCATGGAACACATTGAACGTACTGGTATTCACTCTGGTGATTCTATTGCCGTGTACCCTAGCTGGAATTTGAACGATGTTCTTCGTGAAAAGATTATTGCTCAGTCTACAGATCTTGCCCTTAAGCTTGGCACAAAAGGTCTTGTAAACATTCAGTATCTTATCTTTAACAATGACCTTTATATCATTGAAGTAAACCCGCGTTCTTCACGAACAGTTCCTTATATTTCTAAGGTTACAGGCGTTCCAATGGTTGAACTTGCAACTCGTGCAATGCTTGGCGAAAACCTTAAGGATATGGGCTTTGGAACAGGTTTGTACCGCGTTCCGCCATACTTTGCTGTAAAGGTTCCAGTATTCAGCTTTGAAAAGCTTATGGACGTAGATACTCATCTTGGTCCAGAAATGAAATCTACAGGTGAAGTTCTTGGTATTGCCGCAACAATGGAAGAAGCTTTGTTTAAGGGCCTGATTGGTGCAGGCTACACAATGAAGCGTTCTGGCGGCGTTTTGTTCAGTGTTCGTAAGACTGACCGCTATGAAATTCCAGAATTGGCTCGCAAGTTCTACGATATGGGCTTTAAGCTCTATGCTACTGAAGGTAACGCAAAGACTTTGCAGGACTTTGGAATGGAAGTTCAGGTTGTTAATAAGATTCATGAAAATCCAGATGACAACCTTTTGACTTTGCTTGATTCTGGTAAGATTGACTATGTAATTTCTACATCTGCTAAGGGGCGAAACCCGGCTGCTGACTCTGTAAAAATGCGACGTCATGCTGTAGAACGTGATATTCCTTGTCTTACAGCAATTGATACAGCAAACGCTCTTGCTAACTGTTTGATGAGCCACTATTCAGCAGAAAATGTTGAACTAATCGACATCAATCAGCTTAGAACAGAAAAAGAAACAATCAAGTTTGCAAAGATGCAGTCCACTGGTAACGACTTTATCGTTATCAACACTGATGAACAGGAAATCAACAACCCTGGCGGTCTTGCAGTTCGTTTGTGTAACCGCCGTTCTGGTATTGGTGCGGACTCAATCGTTTTGTTCGGTAAATCTGATAAGGCTGATGCAAAGGTTCGATTCTTCAACCTTGATGGTTCTGAAGGTATGATGGCAGGAAACGCTTTGCGTGCTGTTTCAAAATACATCTACGATAACAATGTTTACGGAATTGCAGATAAAAATGAATCTAAGTCGGAACCTACTGCAACAATGAAGATTGAAACAAAGAGCGGTGTAAAAACACTTACTTTGTATAAACTAGACGGAAAGGTTTCTTCTGTAACTGTAGATATGGGTAAGCCAGAATTTGCTGCAGAAAAGCTTCCTACAACTTTGGAAGAAGTTGCTTTGAATATGGAAGGTCTTCCAGAAAAGGCAATCGTTAATCAGCCGCTTACTGTTGATGGAATTAACTACGGTGCAACTTGTGTAAGCGTTGGTAACCCGCACTGTGTTGTATTCTGTGGTTTTGTTGATAAGGTTGATGTTAAGAAGATTGGTCCAATGTTTGAAAACAACGAAGAATTTCCGGACAGAACAAATACTGAATTTGTTCGCGTAGTTGGTCCAAACGAACTTAAGATGCGTACTTGGGAACGGGGTAACGGTGAAACTCCAGCTTGTGGTACAGGTGCCTGTGCCGCAGTTATCGCTGCTGTTCTGAACGGTTACTGTAAGCTGAACGAAAACGTAACTGTAAATGTTCGCGGTGGTAAACTTATTGTTAAGTACACTGGTGATACAGTTTATTTGACAGGTACTACTGAGTTCCTTTACGACGGTAAGGTTGTAATTTAAGTGAGGAATTTATGAAAAAGCATATTCTTGTAACGTTATTTATTTTTGTGACAGGTATTTTTTCATTTGCTGAAGGAAATTCTGTGCCAGCTGGAGCATCTTTCCATAAGGAAAATGCATGCATTGTTGAAAAATCAAACATAAGCGAAAAGGTTAAGGATAATATTCGCATTATCAACCAGTCGTCTGATTCTGATTTGAAGATAACAGTCTATATGCTTAACCCAAAAAACAATGAATGGGTTTGCTATGGCACAGGATTCGTAAAAGGTTTTGGAGATACTGACTTTATTGAATCACTTACAAATATGAAAATTTCAAAAGCGGAAAAATTTGCTGTCTATGCGGAAAATGGAAAGTCCTATGATTATGTCTTTGTTGAAAGACATCACGATTTGTACATTTTTGTAAAATAGTTTTAGTGCAAACAACTATTCAGCCATGGCAGCTTCAATTTCTGGAGCTGCCTTTATTTTTTGGGAGCCTCGGCTTATGCCGTTAGCTATTTCACGTCACATTTTAATTAAACAGATAGAAGGAAGCCTATGCAAATTGAATTAAACAAAATGCCAGCATTTGGAGTGGCAGGAAATTTTACTGGTCATCTGGAGCAAGCCGGAGAGGCTGGTGATTTTGCAAATGTAATTACAAAAGAGCAGAATGCGCCAAAAGCAATTTTTCCAACCTACATACCACTGCAAAATGCTATTGGGAATAAAAATAAGATAGATGGGATTCCGTCATATTTGAAGGTTTTCCCGTTTGATAGCCAGAAAATTGTTTTTCCTCAGGGGCAGCAGAATTTGCAGGTAGAAAGCGAGTGCGCAATTATTTGTGATGCAGTGTGGGAATCCACTGATAATGGTAAAAAACTTAAGGAACTTAAACCAATTGCTTTTGGTGCTTCAAATGATTGTTCCATCCGTAAGGAAGGTGCCAAAAAAATCAGCGAAAAGAAGAATTGGGGTTCGTCCAGCAAAGGTCTTTCTGAAAATCTTATTCCGATAGAAAGTTTTGATTCATCTTCAAAAATCAATGATTATCGCATTGCAAGCTATCTTCTGCGTAATGGTAAGCTTATTGAATATGGGGAAAATAGTGCAGTTCGGGATTACAGCTATATGTATGCTAAGTTGCTGGACTGGATGGTAGAAAAATTTAACTGCCAGCGATGTGAAGGTCCGGCAGAAAATATTGGCGAATATTTAGCAGTCGCCGGCTATCCTTCACAAATAATGGTTTCTATTGGAGCCACAAGGTACACAGATTTTGGCGAACATAATTATCTTGCAAATGGAGATGATGCATTAATAATTTTATATAACGAGAAACATTACTCAAAAGAGCAGATAGAAAAAATGCTTTTAGCCGGCGACCTTTGCAACGATGAAATAAGTTTCCTTAAACAAAAAATCCAGTTGTAGTTTGTGCATTCTTAACAAGTGACTCCAGTTAGCAGGTGTGATTTATGGGATTTGCAAGTGCGTTATTTAGGCCTTTTTTATATTTTTGGAAAATATGGGCTTAAAATCCCCATGAGTTTGAAATTTTCGTTAAAAATACTTGGTTTTCATAGAGCTTAGTGCAACAAATACTGCAAAGTGATAAAGTGATGGTACTATGGAAAAATCACTTGTTAAAATAAATAAATGCAGAATTGAAAATGCCAGAGGTCCAGTTATAGACGAGCTGACCTGGGAAATGAAGGCTGGCGAAGCCTGGCTTGTCATCGGACCGAATGGTGGAGGAAAAGCAGAATTTTTGCAGGCTTTGGATCCAGCTTTTGGATTACGGATTTTGCCGAATACGCAAAGGAGTGGGGATGATGTTCCGTTGTATGCGAATCTGTTTGGGGAATCAGTAGAAACAGTTTCTTTGGAACGGGCTGCACGCCTTATTCAACAGGAACGAGAAGAGGACGAAAGCGAATATGTTGAAGGCGGTGTGGATATTGGTCGAACAGGACGTGTTTTCATTGCAGAAGGGCTTGTGGGACGTATCAAGAAAGGTTCTGCTCTTCCTGAAATTTGCGGGCAGCTGGATGCTTATCCGGAAGTAAAACTTTGCGGAGTTCAAAAGATTTTGGACCGTGGCTTAAAATATATGTCTACTGGTGAAATCCGTCGTACTTTGCTGGCAAGAGCACTTATTTCTAAAAAGAAACTACTCTTGCTTAGCGATCCGTTTGCTGGACTTGATGCAGAAAGCCGTGGAATCTTGTTGGATTTTTTTGACACCATTGCCGGAAAGCAGTTGTGCGACGATAAAAATGATTCTACTTTTCCTCGAATTATTTTGAGCATGGAACGTTATGTTGAAATTCCTGCTGCTATTACTCATGTAATTGAATTTGCAGATGGTACAATCAGCTTTTGTGGAACAAAGGCAGAATATGAAAAAATTGCCCAAAAGAAAAATGCCGCTGCAGAAGCTGCCCGCAAAGCCAACTACGCAGAATTTGCAGCAACTGTAAAAAAGCTTAGTGATCAGGTACAAATGATAATGGGAGTAGAAAACTTCCAGCCTGAAAGTGATGTGCTTGTGGATATGAATGACGTAAACGTGGGATGGGGCGACCATCAGGTTTTGCGTCATTTGAACTGGACTCTTAACCGTGGTGAGCACTGGCTTATACGTGGGCCGAACGGTTCTGGTAAGACTACATTTATGGAATTGATAACCGGTGATAATATGCAGGTTTTTAGCAATGACATAAAGATTTTTGGCGCCC
Source organism: Treponema sp. (assembly GCA_016297405.1). Lineage (GTDB taxonomy): Bacteria > Spirochaetota > Spirochaetia > Treponematales > Treponemataceae > Treponema_D. The sequence continues at coordinate 4,127 of JAEDGP010000059.1, read as the reverse complement.
GCCGTGGTAGCGGCGAAACTATCTGGGACATAAAGCACAGGCTTGGAATCGTTTCATACAGGCTCCATGTGGAATATCGAATGCTTGGTGGAACTAAACTTAGAGATGTTATTATGAGCGGTTTCCATGATTCTATTGGGTTGTATGAGGCGCCAAGCGATGTGGAAGCTACTGCTGCAGAAAAATGGCTTGCCCTTGGTGGATTTGGGGGCAGAGGCGACGAATCCTTTGGAAATCTTAGCTACGGTGAACAGCGTGCTGTTTTAATTCTGCGAGGCGCCGTAAAATGCCCTCCAATCATGATTTTGGATGAACCTTGTCACGGACTGGATGAGCAGATGCGCACAAAGATTTTGGATTTGCTTGAGTTGATTGCAGCCAGTGGAACAACAACATTCCTTCATGTTACACATGAACCAAGTGAAGTATTAAAATGCGAAAAACATGTGCTTGAATTGCATCCAGATGAAGATCCAATGTTTAAAATTCTTGAACAATAGATAACCTATTATTTACGTTATATGAACTTGTTTATAGGCGTGTAGTTTTTATCTGCATGCCTATTTTTTTTGTAAATACGTCGTTAAAAAAGGACTTTAATTTTTTACCTATAACACTTATATATCAGCCAATTTTATAGGTATTAAATATAAAAACTTGCTCCTATTTTTAAATTGAATATAAGACCATTTATAGGTATGTCTGATATTTTTGCAGGAATATTTCTTTGCAGTCTGGGAATTATTTTTATTGTTAAATCTGTATTCTGTCTGTGTAAGCCAATATTTGTAATATTTTTCCGGGGTCATTATGTTTTTTTTGTTTAAGGGCCCAATTATATGGGTTTTCAGCATTTATAAATTGCTACCTATAAATAAAGTTATTTTGTATTATTTGTAGGTAATGGCATGTTAAATTTGATACCTATAAAATCTTTGAAATAAGATGATTTATAGGTTTGTACTATTTGCCTGTTTGATTGTGAAATAATTTTAGCTCAAAAAAATTGTTTAATTGATTGTGGTAGCTTTTATGATAGAATAAATGACATGGGAAAAGTTTATAAGCGTACTTTGTTTTTTATTGTTGTATGGGAAATTTGTTTTGGGTTTGCCTTTGGAAATTCAAAAATCACAGAGAAAAAGTTGAGGCCTCGTGTTAATTATAAATGTAAAAAAGTTGAAGGCGGTGCTGTCCAGGCTAATGAGGTTTGGGCATGGGTCACCACCGGACACGAGGAAGATTTCGATTTTAATTATCCTGTTACTGATGTGGGGTATTTTGCAGCTGACGTAGATTGTTATGGCGAGCTGGCAAATGTTCCTGATCGGAAAAAGTTTGATGGGTTTTCTGGTCGGGTTCATCTGGTAATAGTATGTGACAGTAAAAGTTTGACTCACTTTGTTGTGGATCCAAAATACGGGATTTTGGAAAAGATGGTAAATGATATTATGAAAGCAGCGGAGCCTTTTGATGGAGTCAATGTGGATTACGAATTGATTCCGGGAAAGGATGCAGCTAATTTCTATGGATTTCTTGATAAGCTGAGTTCTGAGTGTAAAAGACGCAAAAAAATGTTTTCTGTTTGCGTTCCGGCCAGGGTTAAAAAAATTGATGATGATGTTTTTCCTTACGAAAAAATTGCGGCTATTAGCGATCGCGTGATGATCATGGCGTATGACGAGCACTGGTCAACCGGCGAACCTGGTGCCATAGCCTCATTAGGGTGGTGCAAAAAAATCATAGAGTATGCTGTTACTGTTATTCCAAAAGAAAAACTTGTGATGGGTTTGCCTTTTTATGGCCGCAGCTGGGCAGATGAAAGGCCGGCTAAAGCCTGGTATTGGGAAGGCGTAAATCGAGCTTTTAAAGAATATGGTTCTGGTAAGGTGATTTATGATAATACAGTGCCGACCTTTGAAGGCTCTATGAAAGTGAAGATGAAATTCTGGTTTGAAGATTTGTTTTCGACGGTTGCAAAGTTAAGGCTCTATGCTGGTTATGATGTGAATAATTTCGCTTTCTGGCGGGTAGGTCAAGAAGATCCCCGTATTTGGGATTGGATTACCATAGATAACGATGCCCATAAAAGGGAATAAAAGGACTATAAAAAAGTTTTAGTTAGACATTAAACTTAGTTATACATTAAACAGTGCTGGTCAGCTGGAAAAAATACTGGCCGAATTTTCTGATAAAAGCGCTTCCATCTGAAGCGCATTTTTTATGCCAGTGCCTTTTGGATGATTGTTGAAATACATCATTACGGTTTTGCCTTCCGATTGGGCCGCTTTTATGATGGGGATGAAGCTGGAAAGCTCATTCTGGGAATATTCGTAATCGTAACGTGGTGTTTCCGTACTGGAATTTGCATTAACGTACCAGCCTTGGGAATTGCGGCCATGAAAGCGAATGTATGCGATATTGCCGATAAATGGTGTGTTTGAGGTAAAGCCGTTGGGGAGGTTTTTGAGGTGGGGCATGTCGCAAAAGACGATTCCGGCTTTGCGATATGCGAGGCCTTCAAAAACCGAATCTTTAATCCATTCTTTATGGCGGAATTCTACAACTTTTGGGAATGGCTCGAATTCTTTCAGAAGGTTTGCAAGATATACCCGATTCTGTGGGGTGTAATGAAAGCTTTCCGGGAATTGAAAAAGAATTGATGCCAGGGCTTGTTTTTGAGCCAGAGTGTGGATGGCATTGCGAAAGAGTACTGCCTGATCTTTCCAGCTGGCGCTTATTTCATGGGTGAGCAGTCTGTTTGCCTTTATGCTAAACATTAATGAACCGCTTGAGCGCTGGTAAAATGACTCCATTCGCTCAACTGTAGGCATGCTGTAAAAAGTGGAATTCAATTCCAGGGAATTGAACCTGGTGGCGTAATAGCTCAAAAAATCTTTGCGTGGAAGGTCGCCAGGATAGAAGGTGCCTTTGAGTTCCGGATGGTCATAGCCGCTGGTTCCAATTAAAATGTCGCTCATTTTAAATAATTATATCTTTGTTTTGTGATAAACTAAATACGTTGGCATAATGCTTTAATGTACGACAAAATCGAATATGAGCGAGGTAGTTAATGAAATCAGTAAACACAAACAATGCGCCGGCAGCAGTTGGCCCGTATACACAGGCGATTATTACAGGGAATCTTGTTTATACTTCTGGCCAGATTCCGCTGGTTCCAGAAACGGGTAAACTTGTGGAAGGTGGAATTACTGAACAAAGCGAGCAGGCATGTAAAAATATTATGGCTGTTCTGGAGGCAGCCGGCAGCGATGCATCAAAGATTGTAAAAACGGTCTGCTTTCTTCAGAATATGGCTGATTTTGCATCATTCAATCAAGTGTATGCAAAGTATTTTACTAGTCTGCCTGCAAGAAGTTGCGTGGAAGTGGCGGCTTTGCCAAAAGGTGCTCTGGTAGAGATTGAAGCCATTGCAGAAGTTTGAGATTATTGCGATTAGATTTGCATTTTGGTATATTTAAGTTATGAGTACTATTGATATCTGTCCTTGTGGTTCAGGAAAAAAATACAGCGAATGCTGTGAACCAATTATTAAGGGAACTGTAAAAGCTCCAACTGCAGAAGCTTTGATGCGTGCACGCTATTCTGCATATGTAGCACATGAAATTGACTTCATCATTTCTTCTTGCGAAGAGGGTGAAGGTATTGCCGACATTGATAAGGAAGCAACAGAAGAATGGAGTCGCCAGTCACAGTGGCAGGGTCTTACAATCCTTAGAACTGAAGAAAAAGATGATGAAGGCGTTGTTGAATTCATTGCTGATTACACAATGAATCACATGGTTGAACATCACCATGAAATCGCTGGTTTTAAGAAATTCGAAGGCGAATGGAAATATGTTGCCGGCAACATCATTACTGAAACCGTAAAGCGGGAAGGTGCTAAGATTGGTCGCAATGATCCATGCCCTTGCGGTTCTGGAAAGAAGTACAAGAAGTGCTGCGGTAAATAATACAGGTTTTATGCTTGTTCTAGAGGTGGTTTCGACAGGCTCAACCACCACCTGATTTATGGTGGCAGAGCGTGTTGAAACCACCTTTTTTTTGATTTTGGGTTTATTACAAACCCTAAAAACGGCGAAGTCAAGGCTTTAAGCGTTAGCGTG
>JAEDGP010000058.1 GCA_016297405.1 Treponema sp. | reverse complement strand
CCCCCTTGTCTTGAAAAAATTGTGTTACTTGTTAGTGTTTTGAATCTGAATCTGCTTTTTTTCCTTCTGCAGTAGAATTTCCATCATTGGTGTTGATTTTTTTATGTATATAGGCGTATTTGTTCATCTTTTTTTTGCTGTATCTTACGCCAAGGTGAGCCTGGTACTGCCAGGAATAGTCAAAAGGCTGAATTTTTTTGTTTGTACCAAAATTAGGGTAGTCTAATGTGAATGAACCGTCCAGAAGAATAGTCCATCTGCGGGCAAGTGGCAGTTCAAGTCCTCCCAAAACTTCGACTCCCAGGTAGTTCAGATGATATTCGTCGGAAAGCTGATACATATAGTGCAATCCACTTGAAAAATTCAAGTATACATAGTTCCATAAGTCGAACTGGAAGGTTGGTCCTGCATACAGGTCGAAAGCGTAAAGAATTGTCTGTTTTGCAAATTGCTGCATTCCGTTGAATGTATGGTGGAACGGATAGAAAACACTTACGCGAATCATATTGTTGAATGGTTTCATATTTATTGTATTGATGTCAAAATATGCGCCAATCAGATAATCCTGCCATACAAAGTTGCTTCTGTTATATTGGTTTTCCTTTTGAATTCTTGTTACCATAGAGAAAGCGGCACCTTCCTGGAAAGTGACAAAGGGTATGCTCAAGATTTCTGGAAACCCGGTTTTTGGATTGATAGGAATTTCCTCTGTTTTTTCATTTTTATATATGTAGTCTTCATAGGCATAAATGGCAGCTTCTCGTTGAAGCAGGTCGATTACATGCTTCCTGATTCTGGCCTTTTTTTTGGCAGCTTTTTTGCTGTCTGCTTTTTCCAGTTGCGAAAACTTTTCTGTTCCTTTGCTGACTTTTGCAGAAAGTTTATCTAATTTTTTCTGTTCTTTTTCTGTTAGCCCCGATTCTTCTTTTAATAAGGAAAGATCGGCATATTTAGTTGAGTTTTTAAAGCTTAGACCTGCGTAACTTGCTTCGAAAACAAGTTCTTCTCTGGAAATGGCAAAGGACAATGCGGCTGAAGCCAGAAGCAGGACAAAACATAGAATCTTTTTCATATGGCAATACCTATTTTGAAGTGTGGTAAAGTGTTAGCGACTTGTTTGTTGTATCTGGTTGTGCCCAGGTGATATAAAGCATGGAACCGCGGATATCCCATTCGGTAACTACACTTGAACCGCCTTCTACAGAAAAAGTAAGGGTGTTTTCTATCACTGAGTAATTGCCAGAATATGACTTTTTTACGTTTGAGTCGTTGTAGATGAATGCGTTGTATGTTCCGTCATTGATGAATGTGATTTTATTTCCCTGGTTGTCTACCCATGTGCCATAAAGAGGGGAAGGTTCGTAACAACTTGTGAAAATTGTTGAAAGTCCAATAAAGGTTGCAACCAATATGCAGATTAAGGCTGGTTTATTAAAATATGTTTTCTTTTCGTTTTTCATGTTTTTATCTCCAAGATTCTTTATAATTGGATTCTAGTCTTCTGATTCTTTGTAAAGGTGATTTATTTCGCTAAGAATGGAATCCCATACTACTGTGGCGTCAGGAAACCCTTTTCGCTTGATTGTGTAATAGCCGCCATGGGCTTTTCCTTTTTTGATTTCTATATTGTCATAGCATACTGAGCCAGGATACATGCCTATGCATTTAACTGTTCCATACATATTGCCGTTGGCCCAGATGTTTGCTTTTGTGTTTGTGTATCCATTTAAAATCCACTGGATCTTTTCTGAGTAGTTTGAATATTCCATTTCCACAACGCCGTTCAGTCCCCTTACATGGGCATCATATTTAAGGTAGCCGCTTATTTCTCCTAAACTGGTATCTTTGCCAAGTTTTTGAAGGTTTATACGTTTGTGCATAAGAGTGAGTTTTGAGTGACTTTTGATTACATTTTCGTTGTATGTGTCCATGTAGCGAAGGGCAGTTAAAGCCCCCCAGCCAATATCTTCCCAAGATGTTTCAAGAAGCTTTGTTGACCAGGCCATAACCTTATATGTAACGAAGGAGTCGGCAACAGCGTTCAAATCTTTGTGGATGTAGCTGAAACGGTTGTTCTGAAAAGAAAGCTGGCTTTCCTTCAATGAAGCGACGGTTTTCCATTCATCATTTTCATCTTTTTCCATGATTGTGTAACTTGTTGCCAAAGGAACTTTGTTCCATGAAAGACACACTGGAAAGACTCCGTTTTTGTTTGCATTATTTTCGTCATCGGTAACGCCTTCGATGAATTCTGCTTTTGAAGCCTTGAAATTCATTTGTGCAAAACATAAATTAGTCATTAAAGCTGCAAAAATACATGCAAGAGCTGTTTTCTTCATGTTATTTACCTTCCTCGCCAACAAGATAATCAACTTTTCCTTCGCTAAGGATTACGGTTGCGTTGGCATTTGCACTTGTGTAATCAAGTTCGTAAGTCTGAACCAAATAGTAACCGCCACCAGCGGCTCCGCCTTTGATTTCAAGGTTGTCATATTTTGCGCTTCCTGGATACATTCCCTGGAAGAGTCCGTTATAATCTTCATAGTGATAGCAACGAACCGTTTCATGCATGTGGCCGTTTGCGCTCATATTTGAAGTGGTATCTGTATTGCCGTTCAAGATGAAGTAAACCCCAATATTTTGACCGTTGCTTACAATGTAGTGGTCTGCGTATTCCTTATATGGCATGGAGATTTCTGCTCCAAGTCCTGCAACTTTTGCGTTGTAGCCAAGGGTACCAAGGCTTCCGTTTACAGGTACTGTGGCATATACTGTTTCGCTTCCTACTTTATCAAGATCAGAAGGCTTATGCATAAGGGTAAGCTTTGCCTGGGAAGAGAAAATTTCCTTGTTGTATTCACGGAACCACTGGTCTCGGGTAATAGCTCCGTATCCCCAGCTTTTCCTCTGTGTATCTGTAGAAGGATCATTTCCTTTCTTTCCCTGTCCCAAACTGTTCACCGAAACAACTTTATAATAGAAGAATGTTCCGGCTTTTGCGGTTGGGTTTGAATCATAATAAGTAACTACTGTGTTTGGATCGTTGTCTGGAGCCATCACGGTGGCAACTTTCTTGAAAGATGCGTTAGGCTTTTCGGAACGGAAAATTGTGTAGCTTGTTGGATTGTCCTGCATAGGTTTGTTCCATGTAATGCGAACAGGATAAACCTCGTAATCGTTGTATTTCCAGTCGCTGCCCATCTCTTGGGCCAGGTTTTTGGTTTTGGAAGCTTCCACATTTACAGGTGCTGCTGGTTGAGGTGCTACTGCAATGGAGTCCTCAGATTCCAGGTCTACTGATTCGTTGAAGGTGGAGATTCGGAAGAAAGGCTCTTTTGGTGTTTCGCAAGTAAGATATCCTTCCTCATCCAGAATGCCGCTTTCTTTATCCAAAAGAGGAATGAATTCACCGTCTGCTGTTGGTGATTTCTTGATGTTGTATTTGAATCCACCTGGCACAAGGTTTTCGCCAATCGCAGGTTTCCAGCGGATAAGCACAGAACCGTCTGTTGAACCGTCAGCAATGTCTATTGTTGTTGGAGCACTAAGTATAAAGCCCTGAGCTGGTTTTGCAGAAGATGCACCTGTGTCCGAGAATGGAGATTTTGAGATTTCACCTAGAGCATTTGTCTTCAGTGATTGAATGTAATAGTAGTAAAGTTGTCCGGTGGAAACAGTTTCATCCCTGTATGTTGCGGTAGTGGAAGTTGGTACGTAATTGTTCTTTATGCAGGTGAAAACCGAATCAGTGGAGCTGTTTCGGTAAATGTTGTAGCTTTCATTTGTTTTTGCTTCCCAGGTGATAACAAGGGCATCTGTGGTAACGCCATAACCAGATACTATGATTTTTTCCGGGTCAGGAGCACTTGGAGCTCCGTCTTTAAGGGCATAACCCATTGCAAGAGTTCCAGTAGCCGACTCTTCAAAACTGGTTGATGTTTTGATCATTGCAGAAAGCTTGTAAAAAAATTCTACACCTTGGTTTGTTTTGTCGATTTTATTGGTGTAAGAAGTCTGATTTCCATAGACTGTAGCCAAAGCAATAGCTCCAGAACCGTCATTTGATGTTCCCCGGTAAATCTTATAATAGCTGGCTCCTTCTATTGGATCCCATGATACTGTTATGCTATCCTGACTTGACCCCTTCGTTGCAACGGCATTTCTAGGAGGAGCCAAAAGCCATCCTTTTCCTTCGTAATCAGCAACGGTGAAATCAGTAAATTCGCTTGCTTCATAACCTTTGCTTATATTTTCTGCACATACTCGATAGAAATAAATGTTGTTGTATTCTATGTTATTTGCGCCTGGGTCAAAGAGAATTGTATCTTCGTATTTTGTAGAATAGATGAAGTTATTCAGTGGCTCAAAATCAGAATCATCTGGAAGAGTGTATTTTCCCTCATCATCTTTTGTTGCTACAGCTCGTTCAAGATGATATGAAGTAGCAAAAGGAACTTCAGACCAGCTAATTGTGATTTTGTTTTTGTATCGTCCCTGAGATGCAGCTATTTTTGAAGGAATTTCAAGTTTCGTGATTTTTTCATCAGGAACTAAAAGTCCACCAAGAGAACTTTTGTCTCCTCCAAATGAGGCTGGTATCTTTTCCTGGAAAAAATCGGCGCATGATGAAAATCCCAAGACCAGCGCACAGATAGCAAATGCTTTAGTTGTTTTTTTCATTTCGCTCCCTCCTTATTTTGTTGGCCACCAGCCATAAGAGGTGGAGGTGATTTCGTATGATTCATCCCCATGAATCTGCATAGGGAACCATGTTTTTCTTGTGGCGTTATCTGAAGTGTCTACTATTGTTGATGTAGAACCATTTCTGGTAATCGAGATTGTCAGACTGTTGTTATTAGGCGCTTTGAATTTGATTTCAGCACTATAGTCTGGCATTTCTTTCTGGTTCTGAGCTTTAACCTTTATGGTATGCTCATTCTGGAATTGAAACAGAAAGTAATCTGAAGTACCTCTCATTCTGAATCTGTTTGAGTCGGTTTTTGTAAGGCACAGGAATGACTGACTGCTTCCATCTGGACAAAGCTGGACTGGAGCGTAGTTCATGTATGAATAGCCGGCATTGTATTTACCGCTTAATTCGTATTTTCCCTTTTCAAAGGTAGCGTTACCAACACCAATAGCACCATTTTCGTCGATATAGCTTGTTGAGAAAGAACCCGTATCACCGTATTTGAATTGCCCCATGCTTTCGTAATTTGGGTTGCCCCCATCATTGATATAGAAACCGTAAGTAAAAGCAAGCATGCATGCTTTTACAAGTTCTTCATTTGTAATCTGACGATATGCATAAACTTTGCCATCATGCCCCGTAGCTCCGTTAACCTCACCAATGGTAGCGATGATTTGGTAATAGTGTCGAGGATCTCGCAAAACTTTAAGCAGACCATCTGTGTTCGTAGCACCTTCTTGAAGGCTTTTTGAAGTAAGTGAAAGCTGATATGGATCTTCTTTCAAAATGATATCGTTATTCAAAGCCCGAATTTTTTCGGCTGCAAGATTTTCAGTAAAATCAGCATCACTGTTCAATGTGATGATTTCGACCCAGCCGGATTCACCTAACAGATCTTTTGAGTCGCTGTTTAGAAGATTGCGGTTTTTTATGTAGATTGTGTATTTTTCAGGACCGATTCCTCTTTCGTCATAATCCCAGTTGCTCCATGAAATCTTTTCGGTGAACAAGTTGGAAGTTGCAGTTCCTCCGTAGTAAGCAGAAAAGTTATTTGCCTTCAGAAGGTAACCTTTGTTTCTTTTTTCTGCTTTTGAAGGGTCTTTGTATGAGTATCTTTTGTTTTCGTCTGTCAATTCAATAGAAGCAAGACCCCCATTAGATGAATTGTTCACAAGTGAAGGTGGGAGTTTATAGCCTGTGCTTTGTGTTGAATAGTAAGCTATTGCATATTCGAAGGCAAGTGTGCTTTCTTCTTCATCAAAATATTCGTTGAATTTAATTGTGAACTGGTCGTCGTCTTTTCCAATATTTGCCTTTTGCACGATGTTCCATGAGTTTTCGTTGCTTCCAGCTTTTCTTCTATAAAGATGAGGGGCAAATTTTGTCTTGAACGGTTTTTTCCATTTCAAAAATATGTCTGCATCGCTTTCGCATTTAGAAGCCATAACATTCAATCCAAATCCATAAGTTGAACCGTCTACAGAAGTAAGGTTTTTGTATTCCTTGTCTCCTTTGATTCTGATGGAGTGGTCCAAAGTAATGGTTTCCATGTCTGAAAGATTGTTCTTCAAAGGAACCACGCGATAACTGAATGGAACGCCCCAGGCAATTGCAGCCTGGCTGAACTCGTAAGCACCAGGATTTTCACTGTTGCTTTCATGATATTTGTCTACAAGGGTGTAGGTCTGAGTTTCGGCATTGAATTTTACTTCAACGCAATCTGAAGCTCTTTCTTCATTCTCGGCTTCAATTGTCTGGCAATCTGCGGAAACGTAATATGTGATGAAGTTTGTTGAATCTTTATAATCATTTGTTTCGTCGCTATAAAGTTTGATTGCCCGGTGAATCAAATACCCGTTTGCACCTGTGGCTTTTTTCCAATTGAATTCTATTCTGTCGATGTAGATATTATTAATCGAAGGTTCTGTAAGGGCAGGACCAATCAGGTATGAATTAAGATTACCGTTTGTGGAATCAGATGTTTCGCTGTTTCTTGCGCACACATTGATTTCGATAGGAAGCCCAGACTTTTCTGAGTCGTCATAATCAGAAATATTGTCAAGCTTATATTCAATATAATCGGTTCCGTCAATATTAATAGTCGATTCGGTAGAAGTGAAAGTACATTCTGTCCCGGAAATATCGCTTTCCTTTTTTTTCAGTTTTGCAGAAAGCTCATAAGAATCAGCTTTTTGAACTACAGGCCATCGAACTGTAATAGATTTATAGTCATTGTCAGACATTTCAGGTTTTGCTGTACCAAGAGTCATGGAATAGTTTTCTGCAGAAACGCTTTTTGTAATTCCTTTATTTGCGGTTACTGTATAAAGTCGTCTGTCACCAGATGTTATGACAGGATCTGAAACTGCGTTGCTTCCGCCTTTGTGTACAAAAGTAAAGTTGCTTTTGTCCGAAGCGTCTTTTGTATCCTGTTCTGTAAGGGTATATTGGCCCTTGTTTCCTTCTCCATCAAGCCAAGAAAGAATATAAGTACATTCCTTATCGAACTTCCATGTAAGCTTGTAGCAGTCTTTAAAACCGTCCGCAATTTCAATACTTTCAAGATCAGGAATGGAGTTTGTGTCATCTGTAATTGTGATTTTTCCATTAGCAGGTGCACTTGTTATTTTTGTGGTTTCGTAATTTTCATAGTCATCATTAGAAGTAACCCTTGGAATGATGAAAAGCTCGTAGCGGTAATATCCTTTTTCTCCATGCATGTCTGTGAACGTTTTTGGTTCGCAGGCAGTTGAAATTGAATTGCTTTTTCCTATGATTTTTGGCCATTCTCCGCCAACTGGCAGGTCGTTTTCAATGTCATTCTTCTTTTCAACAAGGACAAAGCTGTACAAGTTATCTTTCATCATTGAATTGAAGTCTGTTGAGAATTTGACAGTAGCGCTTTTGAAAATTTCCTGGTTTTCAGGATCGATTTCATATTCGGATGAAGTGGAAATTGAAGGAGTAGAAATAAGCCATCCTACGCTTGTACTTTCCGAAACAGATGAAGTTTTTGAGCTTTCGTGGTCAACAAAAGCTTTTATCTTGTATTCGTATTTTGTGCCAGGATTTTTCTTATCGTCTTCCATATATTCGAATAGACGGCCTTCTTCATAACTTCCGAAGCTCACGCTTGAATATTCGATATTATTTACAGTTCTTTTTCCACCATCTGCTGTAAAGACTTTTATTACTTCATAGGTGCAGTCTGCACTGCCTGCGTATTTTCTGTAAATTACAAAGAAATTAGGATGTTCTGTATAAGTTCCGTCATCGTTTTGAACATCTGTTTTGTCTGGAAATAACCATGATAAAGTTATGCCTTTGTCTGAAAGACCTGTTGTGGCTGTAAAATTCTTTGGAGCCAAAGGAATCAGGCGATGTGCAGTTGTAATGGAAACTTCATTACTTACCTCAGCCTTTGAAATAATGTTGTTATCACCATCTTTTGTTACAGTATATGCACTTACAGTCCAGCTGTAGTCAGTCTTTCCTTCCAGGTTCTCTATTGTGTAGGTGTCAATAGCATCTGCACCACTTATGTCAATTGAAATAGTAGCGGCAGAAGAAGTTCCTTTTTTCCCCTGGATAAGATAATGTATTTTGGAAATATATGTAGATGAATTGCAATTTTCCATCCACCAGGTAATAGTTGCACTGTTATTGTCGTCGTTTTTTGAAATGGAAGTGATTACAGGTTTAGCGATTGTGGTGCCCTTTGCCCAGCTGCTTAAAGAAGATTGACTTCCATCAAATTTTACGGCACTGACTTTATAGAATTTTGAACTGCCTGCGGGTTCAGTGATAGAAAGAAAAGTTTCAGTTCCTTTGGTTTCGCCACATTGCACGAAGGTGTCGAATGGAGATTCTGCAGAATAAACGAAATATCTGGAAGCAGCATTGCATCCAACCCATGAAACTGTAACGCTTTCGTAATTGCCCTGGGTCGCCGAAACATCTTTTGGTATTGCAAGTACGGTTGTGCTTCCGCCTGTAGTAAGTTTTGTGATTGAAGGTTCGTCAATAATATTTGCATTACATCCAATAAAAAAAGAAACCAATGCAATTAAATTAAGATAAGCGAAGAGTTTTCTGCTGTTACGCATAGTTTTCCTCCATAATTATAATGACAGTTTATAGAAAAGTGTCAATTATTTCAACTTGCGCAAAAAAAGGGGCTGTCCAATAAGTTTGTATTGCGGTGGTTGAGCTTGTCGAAGGGCTCAATGACCACTACAATTTATACTTTTGGGACAGCCCCTTTTTTTAAATAAAAGTGGAAAATTAGATTCCAATAAAATGTGTGTTGATTTTGTCTTCAACGTAAGCAATGAAGTCTTCGATTTTCATAGTTTCCTGTGGCTTTTTGCTTGAGAATCTGTAACGAACGCATACAGTTCCCTCAGCCTTTTCCTTTTCGCCAACTACAAGAACGTATGGAGTTCTGTGCTCGGTGGAAACAGATTTGATCTTAGCCTTCATGTTTTCATCACCAAGATAAGCATTTGAACGGATATCGTGTGCTACAAGCATGTCATTAATCTGTCTTGCATAATCATCAAAGTCAGAAGAAACTGGCACAACAGCAACCTGCTCAAAAGCAAGCCAAGTTGGGAATGCACCTGCAAAATTTTCAATCAGAATGCCAATGAACCGTTCAAAGCTTCCCAAAATAGCGCGGTGAAGCATAACAGGATGATGCTTTTCGTTGTCGCTTCCAATGTATGTAGCGTCAAGTCGTTCTGCAGAAGGCAGCTGGAAGTCAGCCTGGATTGTTCCGCACTGCCATTCGCGGCCAAGACAGTCATAAAGCTTGAATTCAAGTTTTGGACCATAGAAAGCACCTTCTCCAGGCTGAATCTCAAAATTAAGGCCAGCTTCGTGACAAGCGTCAGCCAAAGCTTTTTCAGCTCTTTCCCAGGTTGCAAGGTCACCAACGTGATCTTCTGGCATTGTAGAAAATTTTACTACAAGTTCATCAAAACCAAAGTCATGATAAACAGTCTTCAAAAGCTTACAGAATTTCGCAACTTCGCCGGCAACCTGTTCTTCTGTACAAAGAATATGTGCATCATCCTGCACAAAGCCGCGAACGCGCATAACGCCATGCAAAGTTCCAGAAGGCTCGTTTCGAACATCGTGTCCGAATTCAGCAAGCCTGAGTGGAAGATCCTTGTATGAGCGCTGGCGGCTCTTAAAGATTTCAAGGGCACCAGGGCAGTTCATAGGCTTGATGGCAAAGAGGCGCTTTTCAGATTCTGTGATGAACATATTCTTCTGGTAATGTTCCCAGTGGCCAGAGCGTTCCCACAAAGAACGAGGCATAATGGCAGGAGTGTTTACTTCCTGATAACCGTCACGGCGAACCATTTTGCGCATATAATCCTGTATTGTGGTATAGATTGTCCATCCGTTTGGATGCCAGAAAATCTGACCTGGATCTTCTGGATCAAGGTGGAACAGATCCATTTCCTGACCAAGCTTACGATGGTCGCGCTTTTCAGCTTCTGCAAGCATTGTTAAATAATCCTTAAGATCATTTGGCTTTTCAAAACAGAAAGCATAAACTCGGGTAAGCATAGGACGATTTGAGTCCCCTCGCCAGTAAGCGCCGGCGATTTTAGCAAGCTTGAAAGCCTGACCGTTGATTTCTTTTGTTGTGGCAACATGAGGACCGCGGCAAAGATCAAGATATCCGTCCTGTTCGTAAGTTGTAATTGTTGCGTCTGAAGGAAGATCGTTTATAAGTTCAACTTTATATGGTTCGTCAGCAAAAAGCTTAAGAGCTTCTTCCTTTGAAACTTCCTTGCGCACAAATTCAGCACCAGTAGTCAAAATGCGACGCATTTCCTTTTCAACAGCGGCAAAATTTTCTTCAGAGAATTTGGTGTCGGTTGGAAAATCAAAGTCATAGTAAAACCCGTTGTCGATTGCAGGTCCAATTGCGATTTTTGTTCCAGGGAACAAATGTTTGATTGCCTCAGCCATTACGTGAGCGCAACTGTGTCTGATAATTTGTAATTTCTCGTCAGCCATTTAAAAACCTCTAACACCATTAAAATAGTAATTAATTATAGCAATCTGCCATTTATTGTTCAATTGACATTGATTTTTTTGGGCGAAAGGGCAGGAGCAAACCGGCTTTTCGTGGCCCACTAACGTTCGGTCCTTGGCGTAGCCTCCAAGTCCTGGGCTTTCGCCCACCACTACAATCCGGCGCAGGTGAGAATCAAAAGATCATGTTTTTCTTCTATTTCCTTGACTTCTGCATTTTGAGCCTATATATTAAAGGTATCCATAAGTGTGGAAAACGGGGGTGCACCGGTTTCGACGGATATGGGAATGCATTGGCTGCATGTGGGTGTGAAGGCGCCCTAAGCTGACAAAAAAAATAACTGCAAAACGTGAAGAAGACGAACAGTCTGAAAACGAACAGTTTGCACTTGCTGCGTAAGTAGCGTGCACGGAACTCATGGGGTGCTGTTCCTAACTTTATGATGTTCTGACGCCAACAGGAACTTGATTCATGGTGCTTCTGGCCACCATGTTTGACGTTCAGTCAGAATAAGATGCAGACGCTTGTTATGCTGCTACCTGCTTCCGACAAATACCTCGCATAACTAAACATGTAGACGCTTCTGGATTACATACCCGGACGCGGGTTCAATTCCCGCCATCTCCAAAAAGACCGTTCAACCGAACGGTCTTTTTTTAGGGCTCGTCGAAATGACTGCTACACTAAATGTGGTGGTTTCGATAAACTCAACCAC
>JAEDGP010000014.1 GCA_016297405.1 Treponema sp. | reverse complement strand
CTCCTATAAAAATCGTTGAAGAAATATCTGCAACGCAGATTTGCAAGGATGTAAGTGCCATGCTTATTTGAGGTGCTTTTCCTTTATGCTTCTTTTGAGTCAGTTGATTCATCTGTTTCTTGAACATCTTCGGTATTGTTTTCGGCAGGCGGATAATATGGTGCCACCAATTGAATTGCATCTATTGTGCGCATTGCCATTTCTTTTGGTACAGATCTTGAAGAATCCTTTTTAAGTCCAAGTTTTGAGGCCAAATATGGATATTCTTGCTGGACATTTCCAAATCCTACAGATTTGTAACATTCCAATTCGCTTAATTTCAAAAGACCAGCAATTTTTTCCGGGGCTTCTTTTATGAAATCTACTGCTGCATCTTCGGCCATCCAGTCGGATATAATGAATACGGGTTTGAGTCCATTTTCTGTGGATTCCTTTTTTTCGATGAAATTCATGAGAGCCCTGTATTCAAACATGGAATTGTATGTGTAAAATTCTTTTTCGGATTCGAAGCGGAGTTTGTTTTCAAAATAGTCATAATCCATTTTTGTGCGTCGAATAATCGGGCTGTCAAAAATCGAATTGAACCAATGAATATCGTCGGCAAAAAAGTCAGCCATATAGATTTTATAACCAGCCTGTGCCAAAAGCACAAGATAAGGTTTGTAGAATCTAAATTCGCTTCGTTTGTCGGGAAGCATCATGATTATTTGATTTCTAGAGCAAGTATTATCTTCGCTTTCGTAGATTTTTACGATTCCACTTGCAGGCTCAAGGGCTTCGGCTTCTTGAAACCCTCGGGTGAAATTTCCTGAAAGACGAATTGTTGTTTCCTTTACGTCATAATCATATAGGTTTGTGACGGAAGGTGTGTAAATCAGCAGAACTACAGTTTCTGCCAGCGAAACCAAAAGCGTGATGATGGCACTTATGGAAAAGGCAATGCTGTAGTGATCCACCAAAAGTCCGCAGAAAAAACGGATTAAGGCGCGAAAGTTGATGATTGTGGCGAAAATTGAAATGATTAGGATTCCGGCACTGAATATGTCCATATTCCAGGCGATTATGTTTGCAATTGAAAGAACAAGACATATTGGTGAAAGAACTGTAAGACAGTCAGATTTTCCGTATTTCAGGAAAAAAAGGCGGCCACAATTGAATATCAAAAGGATAAGTATGAATAAATCACTGAAAAACGGGTTGTTCATTTAGTTCTCCACTTTTAGTTTGAATAAAGGCTTGCGTAGGTTTCCATAAGTTCGTTGAATTCGTTTTCATTGTCTGCGGCAATTGCGCAGGCAAAGTAAAGTGCTACAACTGACTCTGTTGTAAGGTATCCCATTGGCACGGCGCCTTCCCGCCAAACGCTATGGGCTGTTTCATATTGAGAAAAATCTATGTTGCTTTTTTGTTGCGAAGTGCAGTAAAACCGGATTCCCCGTCTGTTTCCTTCAAGCAGAAGCGGTTTTAGTGAAAAATCCGTATTTTTCATGTTTCCGCTACCAATTCCGTAAAGCTCAAGGAATATGGAGTGAATGTCTGAATTTGTCAGGATTGTTTTGAAAAGATCGCTTCTGAAACCTGGGTACAGGCGACACATGAACATTTTTCCGCTGGCTTCAATAAGCATTCTGGAAAGTACTTCTTTGTCCAATTCACCGCTGCCCGCAAATTGAGCGGCTATTGGCCCGCTTTCTGAAAAACACTGGTTCTTCAGATTCCAGTTGCAGAAGCTGCCCGGTTGGTCAAAATGAAGGTTAAGGGGTGAAAGAATTTTTTGCCCGTAAATTACATAGACGCCGTTTTTTTCATTGGAAGCAGTTTCTAGGGCCAGCTTAAGGTTGTTTTCGGCTTCTTCAGATTCATAGGGCAGTGATGAAGAACCAGTTAGTACGATTGGAATGCCGGCATCCGAAAAGAGCCAGAAAAGCAATGCCGCTGTGTAGGAAAGGGTGTATGTTCCGTGGGTAATGACAATTCCGCTGGCTGTGCCGGCATTGATTTTTGCCGCTATTTCAGAAATAAGATCCGCCCAATTGGATGGTTCCAGCTCTTCGCTAAGATACTGTCCGGCAGACATTATTTGCACAGGCATTTCAGGGTTAATTTTTGCAATTAAATCTTTCAAGACGGTAGAATCACCGCTCACAATTGAATAGTCTGCCTGTCGCACTGCAGAAATGGCGCCGCCAGTTGTAATCATGTAGATTACGCTGATTTTCAGCTCCCGCTTGATCAACTGCTTTACAATCTGTGGTACGGCTTTTCCGTGAGTTTCTTTCATTACCAGGCCGGTCAGGAATTCAAGCGGCGCCATTTCTCCGTTTTTCAGCTTGTTGCAGAGTTTCTGGTTTTCTGAAATGACTTTCTGCACATAAGGAATGATTTCCCGTTCCGAACTGAGTTCAGAAATATTCAAAGTTTTTATTAACTTTTCTGGCGATGTGCCAGTTTCAAAACAAGTTCGCAAAAGGGTTTTTGCAGTGGCGCTGTGCATTTCGCCCATATCCATTTTTTTGATTATGAAAGCAAAATGTTCCGGCTTTATCTTTGATTTTGAAACGGAAATATTGTTTTTATTCAAAAGTCTTGTAAGTTCTGAAGCAATCCAGTGAGCGGCATTTAAAGGATTTGCACCAAGGGCTGCTACAGCTTCAAAAAAATCGGCCCTGTCCTTGTAATCGCAAAGGAATTCTGAACGCAGTCGGGAAACTCCGTATTGTTTCTTGAATCGCTGGCGACGGGCTTCAGGTAGTTCCATTGTTTCTGGTTGATTTGCTTCTTGTGCCAGCGCACGCGGGTGAATTATCTGTTCCGGTTCGATAGGTGTAAATTTTTGATTCAGAACAGGGCGGTCCTGGTAGAATTCAGAGCAGGATTTTGTTTCATTCCAATAGCGGCTTTGGCTAGGAACAGATTCTCCTGCAGAAATCATGTTTTCGTGGCGAGTCAACTCTGCATTGATTGCCTTGCGGGCAAAATTGAAGGAATTCAGATTTCGCAGTTTTACATAATAATTTGGATTTTCGGGGTATTTCGCCAAAGAAACAAAGGCGTTGCATCGAATTAGAGAATCAGAAACTGTATCGTTTGCCAAATCCAGATATTGCGTAAGTCGGCGCAATTCTTCCAAAAAGATCTGTACTTCTTCTCCAAGTTCAAATGATGGAGCTGTCTTGATTTTTATGCTTGGACAACCTGCATGGGAATAATCCATGACAGTTGAGCCTTTTTCATGTGTTAAACGACCGGCATCTTCTTCGATTCTTAGTTCTTCTATGTGAATTGTTTTTTGCTGACTATGAAATTGAAGTGTGATGGAACCGCCTTCAGCTGCCTTAAGTGAATATCCAGTCCATGGACGAGAGCATTCTGGCTTTTTTATTGGTTCCGTTGGAGTTTCAATGCGAGCTTCTGCGGGAAAAGTGCATCCAAGGGCCTTGGCAAGTACAAAAAACTTTGAAAGAACTTCTGGATTCACCGAAAATTTGGAAGAATTTTTATCTGAAACGAATACGGAATCAACAGCAGGCAAAAGAATTCTAGTTTCAATATAAACAAATGATTTGTACATGTTAAAAACCCCAAAATCAAAAAAATTATACCGTTTTTGGGTAATTTATGGTATACTAAGAAAAAATAGTTTGGCCCTTGGTTGAAGGGTAGGAGTTATTGTGAGTAAGCACGATTTTCCAAAAATCCATTTTTATGATCAGGATTTTGTAGATATTTATAACAAAACATGGACCATGCTGTCTGATTTTTGTATAGATCCAAAATCGGGGGAAAAGTCACCTGATGGTTGTTTTATTTTCCCGGAGAATGGAAAATATGTGATCGGTCAATTTGAATCAATTTTCTCTTCATTTTTCCTTGTTTACTCGAACAGAAATTTTGATGCAAACAAGAATATTGACTATTTTTATGAACGTCAGGAAGAAAATGGTGCTATTCGCTGGCAGTATGATATGACAAATGACCAGCCTGTATTGACTTCTGATAATCCAGAAGGAATAGGTATGCCACTTTTTGCTTGGGCAGAATTCAACCTTTATCATAAATCTGCAAACAAGAAACGCATCAAGGAAGTAATGCCGATTCTTCAGAATTACATGGCATGGATAGATGCAACTTTTAAACAGGAAAATGGACTTTATGCAGTTCCAGCAACAGCAAGCACAATGTTCAATGCTCCTAGGGAAAATGTTTGTTATCCTGTAGATTTTAACGCGGCAATGGCAATTAATGCAGCTCACATGTCTGCCTTGGGAGATATCCTGAATGACAAGGATATTTCTTTCAGATATAAGAGAGCGTATTTTTCTATAAAAACAAGAATCAATTCGATGATGTGGGACAGTTCCACAGGCTTCTATCATGATCTTGATAAGGAAGGAAACAGACTTCCTGAAAAAACGATTGCAGGTTTCTGGCCATTGCTGGCTGAAATTCCAAATGCTGATAAATCGGAAATGCTTGTTGCCCATCTTACAAATCCAGCAACGTTTGGAACGGATCATCCATTTCCTTCACTTTCTGCTGATAGCTTCAATTTTAAAGAAAGTGGAGAAGGATATCGTGGAAGTGTTTTCCCATTTTTCAATTTTATGGTCATCAAAGGATTGGAAAAGTATCAGCAGTTTGAGCTTGCCCGCGAATGTTCTATCAGGCATTTGTATTATATTCTTGAAGCACTTATTCCAAATGATGAAAAAGATCATGGTGCAATGTATGAAGCATATTTGCCATGCAAAAACGGAAAAGCAACCCTTGATGGTAATCCTGACTGGCCAAAAACCAATTTCATGTGTAGCGTAGGACTTTCTACAATAGCATTGATGATTGAGAATGTAATTGGACTTTCAATTAGTCTTCCAAGAAAGACTGTTGATTGGATTATTCCAAATCTTGAAATAATGGGAATTGAAAATCTTTCTCTTAAGAGGAACCTTATTACAATTCTTAGTAATAAAAGTAATCGTGGTTGGGAAATTCAGATGGAAAGCGAAAAACTTTATTACTTTACTATCAATATTCTTGATCAAAAGAAGAAAACCTTGCCAATTCCATCAGGCAAATGTTCTATGCTTATAGATAAGCTTTAATGATTTTTGGTTAATTGATTTTAAGCGATTACCCGAAAATCTTGTAGGCAGGGGCAGCTTGGACTGGCTGCCCCTGTTGTTTTTTTTAAATGATTTGTATTAAAGGAGGCCTTATGTCTACACCAGAAGCAGTAATTGAAATTGGTTCAACAGGTGTGCGCCTGCTTATTGCTGAATCAACCGCAGACGGAAAGCGCACTGTTTTGGATCGGGCAGAAATGCCTTTGTCTTTGGGACATGATGTTTTTACAACTGGAATAATCAGCAGGGAAACACAATCTTCCTGCGTACATATTTTGCAGCGTTTTAAAGAGCAGCTGGCTGGATGGGGAATCCTTCCTTCTCAAACAATTGTGATTGCTACTGCCGCTTTTCGAGAATCAAAAAATAAAGATCCGGTTATGGATAAAATCCTCACGGCCACCGGCTTTAGGGTTTCGGTAATTGATGGCATTGAAGAAAACCGCCTTATGTATCTGGCTGTAACTTCAAGGCTTGCTGAAGAATCGGCTAAGGTAAGGGCAGAGGATACTGTAATTTTGGAAGTGGGCGGTGGTTCAACAGAAATGATGTTGATGAAAAAAGGAAAAATGGCCGGTGCCCATAGCTTAAGGCTTGGAACTGTTCGTCTGGAACCTCAGATTCGCGCAAATGCCGGATCTTCAGATAATATTCAGCGGTTTATCGAAGATTTTATCAAGAATACGAAGGGGTCGCTGGAAAGTGAATTGGATCTTTCAAATGTAAAGCAATTTATTGCAGTTGGTTCTGATGCATCTCTTGCGGCAATCAATGTGGGAAAGCCTATATCAACCTGGCTTTGGTCCATTGATAAACAGGCGTTTGATGATTTTGTCGCAGAAATTCAGGAGTATACCCCAGAAGAAAGAGCCGCTCGTTTTAAGATTTCTTATAATGATGCCCAGACAATGCACATAAGTTTGCTCATTTATAAAATGTTCATACATCTTACAAAAGTGCGCACAATTATTGTGCCTGAAACAAATATTCGTGATGGCGTGATTATCAGTAGAACTGAACTTCCGAACCTTGAGCTTAAAAAAGAATTTTTTCAGCAGATAACTGCGTCTGCCATGAATCTTTTGCGAAAATATCATGGTGATGAGAGACATGCGGATTTTGTGCGTCAGGTAAGTTTGATGCTTTACGATTGTCTGCAGAAAGAACTTTCACTGGAAGATGAAAGAAGCCGCATGCTTTTGGAAGTAGCTGCAATTCTTCATGATGTTGGCATTTTTATTCGCTTGGATGACCATAATCTTCACAGCGAATACATAATTCACAATTCAGAGATTTTTGGTCTGGATCAAAGGGACAATAAAATAGTTTCTCAGATTGCCAGATATCACCGGGGAAAATCAATACCTCAGGATAGCGAACAGTTTCAGGTCCTGGCCAGAATTGATCGAATGATCATTTTAAAGTTGACGGCGATTCTTCGAATTGCCGATGCAATGGATCGTGGACATGGTCAGACGCTTCAGGATATTTCTTTTCAGCTAAAAAAGGATTCCCTGAACATTTATACAAAAGGCATTAAGAACTTAGCGTTGGAAAGGGTGGCGCTTAATGAAAAAGGCGACCTTTTTGAATCTGTTTTTGGTTACAAGATTGTTCTTTTGTAATCTTTTATTAGTCAGTTTTTTGGAGACGAATTATGGAAAATAGATTTTTTAATAGAGAATTGTCTTGGATTGAATTTAATGGCCGGGTTCTTTTCCAGGCTTTAAGAAAAGATTTACCTCTGATGGAAAGACTTCAGTTTCTTGCCATTGTTTCAAGTAATTTTGATGAATTTTTTCAGGTACGGGTTGCATCAGTAAAACGAATGTTAACAGAAAATCCAAGAGAAGTCGATGTTTCTGGCCTTTCTCCGGAATTGGTTTTAAAACAGATTTCAGCCAGGGCACACCAGATTGTTCGTATTCAGCAGAATTGTCTGATGAATGATGTTCTGAAAAAGCTTGCAGAAAAGAATCTAGTGTATGTTCGCCCAAATGAATTCAATGAACAGCAGAATGAATTTGCGTTGAATTATTTTAAGAACGAAGTTTATCCGCTTTTGACACCACTTAGAACCGATGCGCAGGAATTTCCTCATATCGGCAATCTTTCGTTCTATGCTGCGTTTCTTTTGTCTCCAATTGCGGGAATTCGTACTGGCAGCTCGGATTTTAAAGGAAGCGACGAAGCGCCACGAATTGCTTTGGTGCAGATTCCGTCGGGAATTCAGCGAATTGTCTGGCTGCCATCTGAGGTTGGAAAAAAAGAATTTACGATTGTGGATGATATTATCAGTCAATATGGTACTCAATTGTTTCCGGGACTTGAAGCAAAAGAATCCATGCTTTTTAAGGTGGCCCGGGATGCAGATTTTGCTGTAGATGAAGATTCAGGCCATAATTTCATCCATGAGATGGAAAAAGTGCTTGTTCAGCGACAGTCTTCCTTTGCGGTTCAAATGAGCTGCAACGATTCCAGCGATGCTATTCTGGAGTTTCTTATGGAAAAGCTTTCGTTAAAAGAGGAAGACGTTTACAGGGTTTGCGGAATCATTGATCCAGGAGTATTGCTTGGTCTTAGGGATACGGAAGATGGTGCTAAAATGAGTTTTCCTGAATGGAACCACTTTTACCCTGCAAGTTTACCTCAGGAAGATACCTATTGGGAAACTTTGCGGCAACGTGACGTTTTGCTTCATGTTCCTTATGAAAGCTACGATCCTGTAATCAAATTTATTTCTGACGCAGCAGATGATTCTTCGGTTCTTGCCATAAAAATGACGCTTTATCGTACAGGTCGGGATTCTCCGATTATCGGTGCATTGAAAAGAGCTGCCAGAAATGGCAAACAGGTTGTGGTTTTGGTTGAGCTTAAAGCCCGTTTTGATGAAGAAAGAAACATTGCCTGGGCCAATGAGCTTGAAAATGCGGGGGTAACTGTAATCTATGGCCTGGTTAATCTTAAGGTTCATGCAAAAATCATGATGGTTATGCGAAGAGAAAGCGATACTATTCGCCGTTATGTTCATCTTGCTACAGGAAACTATAATCCAAAAACGGCCAAACTTTATTCAGATCTTTCGCTTTTTACATCAAATTATGAAATTGCAAATGATGCGACACAGTTTTTCAATGTAGTGACTGGATATTCAACTTTGCAGCCTATGAATCTGCTTGGTATGGCGCCTGTTACAATGAAGCCAAAGATTCTTTCTATGATTCAGCGGGAAATCGATAGAAGTGATGCCGATCATCCAGGATTAATCGTTGCAAAAATGAACAGCCTGACTCATGAAGAAGTGATAGATGCGCTTTATAAAGCAAGTCAAGCTGGAGTTAAGGTATTGCTGAATGTTCGCGGTATCTGCATGCTTGTTCCAGGTGTTAAAGGTCTTAGTGAAAATATCAAGGTGATTTCCATTGTAGACAGGTATCTGGAACATTCCAGAATCTTCTATTTTCAAAATGGCGGAAATCCAGAGCTTTATCTTGCCAGCGCTGACTGGATGCCTAGAAATCTTGACCGGCGCGTTGAACTCATGTTCCCTGTGCTTGATAAAAACGTGTTCAAAGAAGTAAAGGATATTCTGGATACTTATTTCAAGGATACTGAAAACGCCCAGGAATTGATGGAAAATGGATTGTGGCAACCGGTTTCTTCTGAAAACACCGAAAATCCAGTTCGAGCGCAGGAAATGCTATACAAAAAATATAAGCGAAAGTCGGATGCTGCGGAAAAGGCTCCAAAAAACGAATTTGAAGTTCGCCGAAAGGATTAGCTTGAATTGAAACTGAAAATAAGGAGCGGTTATGATAAGAGTTGAAACTAAAGTAAGGCTTCCTTTTTTATGGGGAAAAGCAGTTTTCCGAAAGGAAATCTGGTCTGAGATTAATCTGATTGTTGGCCCAAATGGTTCAGGAAAAACACTCCTTGCACAGGGAATTGCGCAGGACTTTGAAAAAAACGGCATTGATGTGACTTTTATTCGTTCTGAACGAGTTGAGAGAGATGATCTTTATGCTGAATTGGCAAAAGATCAGAAGGTCAGAACTTGCATTGAAGAAGTGCTTTCCAATATGTTTGGAAAGGAAATTCGTTTTGAAGAAACTGAAAATGGAGTGGTTCCAGTTGTTGTAAATAAAAACTGGGGAGTGGAATACAATTTAAAAGACGGAGAATGCCACGGATTGAAAGAAATCATTTCTTTGCTGGTATCCCTTTATTCTTGTAAGACTCGCTGTCTGATTCTAGATGAACCTGAACTTCATCTGCATCCACAATTCCAGCTTTTCTTTATGAATGAAATTCGTCGTGTTTCGGAAGAAAACCCTGATCGTATTTTCTTTCTGATAACCCATTCGCCTTTTTTTCTTGACCTTAAATTTTCCGAAGACTTGATAGGTGTTGTGGTTTGCCACATAAATAAAATGCCTACATTTGTGGAAAGTCTTTCTGATGAAGATAAGACGCTGCTTTGGCGCTTTCTTCCAAGATTCAATACTTATCACAAACAGTTCTTTTTTTCTGATAATCAGATTTTTGTAGAAGGCTATACCGATCAGCAGATGTTTACCAATCTGCTCAACTGCCTTGAGAATAAGCATAAGGCGGCCGGAACGGGAATCATTGATGTTGGTGGAAAAGATGAGCTGGGGGTTTTCTTTAAAGTATGTTCACTTTTAGGAACTGATGGCCGCATCATAACCGATTTGGATTCGTTGTTTGCAGGAAAGCTCCGGGATGTTATCTGTGCAGATGAGCGGCCGCAGATTTGGCTTGATAAGCAACTGGAAAAGCAGATGCCTTTTTACAGAATGCTTTTTACAAAACGAGAACTGCTGGTTCCTGTCTGTCTGGAAAAGCTCATTCGTCGTCTGGAATTGTTTTTAAATGCAATTGGAAATTTTGTGTGCGAGATTAATTATTCGATTTCGCCAGAAATTGATTTGTTTGTCATGAAAGTGCAGGAAATCAGGGCTAAGCATGAAAGTACAGGCGGCATGGATACGTTCCGCACAGTGATTTTGCAAGGAGTTATTCAGCTCAATACCGAATTGGGTGATATTTTGCCGGTTCCGCTTGCCCTTACAATCCCGCTCATTCGGAACCTGTTTAGCATGATTCTGGCTGCAACTGAAACTGCAAAAGTATATATTTTACCAGATGGCTGCATCGAGCATTATTACCGGGAAAACGAAGTTAAATATATGCCGGTATCTGCGAAGGACAGGTTATTTCATAACGAATTGGATTATTTGAACATTGCAACCCAGGAGCAGATCAAGGAAAGGTACAGAGGTCTTTTGGACATTCTTCAGCGAGCTTGCTCACGGGATTAGATGCAAAGCGAAAAAGTTTTGATGCGCTTTGTGTTATTTTTTCAGTAGTTTGTTCATTAAGTCCTGACGACCAGCTTTTTGCAATGCTTCCTTTACCAATGAACGGTTTTCAGATTTGTTGAATTGAATAAGACAACGCTGAAGACGGCGTTCATGAGCTCCCCTGGCAACGTAAATTTCTTTAAACGAGCCATCAGGGGTAGTTTGATATGGATCTAATCCTGTGTAATACTGACATGTGGAAAGGCTCCCGGGAGTAGGGTAAAAATCCTGGATCTGGTCTGGTACAAAACCGGTTTTTTTCAGATAAAGTGCAGTTTCAATTGCTTCATTAAGGCCAGCGCCAGGATGAGCGGCAATATAATAAGGCACAAGAAATTGTTTCATGTTGCACTTTTTGTTCATTGCTTCGTATTCGCGACTAAAATCTTCGTAAACTTTGTGGGTGCTTTTTCGCATCAAGGAAAGTATTTTATCGCTAACGTTTTCTGGGGCGACTTTAAGCTGGCCTGAAATGTGATGTTTTACCAAATCTTCAAGAAAAGTTTTGTCTTTGTCCATTACAAGGTAGTCAAAACGAATGCCGCTTCGAATGAAGATTTTTTTGATTCCAGGAATAGAGCGCAATTTTTTTAGCAGCGATACATAATCTGAGTGATCAACAATTAAATTAGGGCAAGGATCAGTGCCCAGACATTGACGGTTTTTGCAAACGCCTGCAGTCAGTTGTTTTTTGCAAGACGGTTGTCGGAAGTTGGCAGTTGGTCCGCCAACATCGTGAATATATCCTTTAAAATCTGGCCTTTTAGATAATTCGGTTGCTTCCTTTACCAAAGATTCATGGCTGCGGGTCTGAATACGGCGCCCTTGATGAAATGTAATTGCGCAAAATGAACAGGCGCCAAAACATCCGCGAACACTTGTAAGAGAAAACAGAACTTCAGCAAGGGCAGGAACACCTGTTTTTCCATTGGCAGCAGGCTTGTCGTATTGTGGATGCCATCGGCGGGTGTATGGCAATTCCATTACTGCATCGAATTCCTGTGTGGTAAGCGGCAATGAAGGCGGATTTTGGATTACAAATCTTGTTTCTGACTGTTCAACCAAAGTGCAGGCGTTTATGGAATCAGTGTTCTGTTCCTGAAGCACAAAACTTTTTGCGAAAAGTTGTTTTCCTTCTGGTGTATTTGCGGAAACTTCTTCAAATTTTGGCAAGTATATTATGTCTTTGCCTTCAGGAACTTCGGCAGCCTTGCCGGTCCACCAGCAGGTTCCACGGACATTTCTGATTTGTCGTGCTTCAATGCCAGCAGCAAGTTGATCGGCAATCTCGATTATGGAATGCTCGCCCATGCCATACATTAGAAGATCAGCTTTGCTGTCCAAAAGAACAGATCTGCGGACTTTGTTTGACCAGTAATCGTAATGTGCGGTTCGACGCAAGCTTGCTTCAATTCCTCCCACGATTACAGGAATGCCTTCATATGCTTCTTTGATTTTTGCAGTATAGGTTATAAGGGCTCTGTCGGGTCGATGACCTGCTTCTCCACCGTGAGCATAAGCATCACTGGAGCGAGGTTTGTTGTTTGCAGTATAATTAGAAACCATGGAATCCATTGCGCCGGCACTTACCAAAAAAGCATATTTTGGGCGACCCAAAACAGTAAAACTTTGTGCTGTAGAACAGTCTGGCTGGGCAATAATTCCTACCTTGTAGCCATGAGATTCCAAAAGCCGGCCTAAAAGGGCAGCGGCAAAACTCGGGTGATCAACATAGGCGTCCCCGGAAACAAAAACGAAATCGCATTCTTCCCAACCGCGATTTGTCATATCCTGGCGGCAAACAGGCAGAAAATTGTTATCCATGCCAGTATTATAATACAAACTTAGATTTGCTTAAATGGCCAAAGAACTTTGAACTTTAACTAAGGTGGGCTTGATTTTGTTATAACAAATAATGAAACAGAATATATGAGCAATAACTGTAAGCAGCCAGGAAATCGGATATGAAAAATAGAGGATCAGGCAATTATGGTATTCTGGAATCTGAAAAATGGTGGCGATCAAAAGAATTCGCAACCCACAGACACCAATTAACGAAACAATCATGGGGAGGATGGAATAGCCGATTCCTCGAAGTGCGCCAACCATAGTATCCATCATTCCACAAAGAAAATATGAAGCTGTGATGATTTGGAGTCTTTGAACGCCTGCTGCAACGACATCAGGATTTTCCTGATAGATGCTGACCAGTGGTTTTGCAAAAAAAGCAGCTGAAAGCCCCAAAATCAGACCAGTGAAAATTACGCAAAGTTCGCTTAAAATTGTGCCTTTTTTTATTCTGGAAGCGTTTGAAGCACCGTAATTCTGGCTTGTAATGCAAAGGGAAGTTTGTGAATAAGAATTCATGGCCATCCAGACAAAACCTTCAAGATTTTGGGAAGCAGAATTTCCTGCAACAATATTTGTGTTGTCAAAACTGTTTACACCCCATTGAATTACTACATTTGAAATAGAAAAAAGCATTCCTTGGATTCCGGCAGGAAGACCAGTTTTGAAAATCTGAATTAAAATTGGCTGATGTATGTGAAGGTTTTTAAGATTTAGATGAATAGGACCCTTTTCTTTAATCAAGGTGATCAAAACGCATGTGGCAGCGATAGTTTGGGAAATGCTTGTGGCAATTGCTACGCCGGCAACTCCCCATTTAAATACAATTACGAAAAGAAGATTAAAAAGTACGTTTACAAAACCGGCACCAAAAAGATAAAACAAAGGCCTGCGGGTGTCACCAGTTGCGCGCAATAGAGAGCTGCCAAAATTGAATATAACAGTAGATGTAATACCCAAGAAATAGAATCGCAGATATGTGGTTGCGTGGGGAAGCACGTCCTGTGGTGAGCCGGTAAGAATAAGAAGAGGTTCTGCCAGCAGAATACCTATGAAAGTTAAAGCAACTCCACAAATCAAACTTATGAGAATTGAAGTATGAACAGTTTGAGAAAGCTCTTTGTGGTTTTTTGCGCCAAAGTTTTTTGCGGCAATTACGTTTGCACCAATGGAAATTCCCACAACAAGATTCGTAAGAAGATTAATGATAGGACCTGTGGATCCAACAGCAGCAAGACTTTCCTTTCCGGCGAATCGACCACAAACAATAACATCAGCAGCATTGAATAAAAGCTGCAAAAAATTTGAACAAATTAGTGGTATCGTAAAAAGGAAAATTTTCGGAAGAATCGCTCCTTCCGTCATGTCAATCTGATATTTTTTTGCGTTTGCTGTCATTTTGAAGTTCCAAGTAGATATTAGTATTATTGCCTGATTTTGGCAAACAGTGAGAAAAAATCATGTAGAGCGAAAAACTATACTTGTGGACAATTCCAGACTGGATGACTCCAGACTTCCATTGATTTGTTGAAGGTGGCAGAAAGGTTTTCTTTTGTAAAACATTCCTTGACTGTCCCCAAAATTACTGATTTTTGCTTTGGCAGCAAACATAGCTTATGGGCAAAGCGGGCAGCGACATTGATGTTATGAATTGTAATCAGAATTCCGATGTTTTTGTTTTCTGCATAAGAACGCAAAATTTGCAAAAGCTCTTCTTCATAGCAAAAATCAAGGTTAGCACAAGGTTCATCCAGAATTAAAAACTGTGAGCTTTGAATCAAAGATCTTGCAATCCGAATTTTTTGCATTTCACCACCGGAAAGAGAAAATACAGATCTTTTAGAAAGATTAGAAATACCCAAAAGTTCCATGATTTCTTTAATCCGTTGTTCATCTTCAGACTGTTTGGAAATTTCTTGATTTAAGCGGATTTGGCGGTTTGGATCTAAGAGTGGCATCTGGCCTTTAGAAGCATAAAGTCCCATGGCTATGGTTTGTTTTACGGAAAAATCCCAGGCTGGCTCTTCGGTCTGCACCATGTACGAAATGAGAGATGCACATTCTTTTCGCTTCATCTGATAAATAGGGGAGTTTCCAATTTTTGGACCGGCTTTTGCTGAAAAATGAAGAGGAGCTTTTGCAAGACCTGCAAGAATCGAAAGCAATGTGGACTTTCCTGAACCATTCAGACCGCAAAGGCAGGTAAGCTCTCCTTTGTGAACTTGAATCGAAACGTTGTGAAGAATGGGTGAAAAATCAGGTGAGCCAGTTTTGCTGTAACTAGCTGAAAGTTCTTGAACTGAAAGGATGTTCTGCATTAACGAAAACTCCTGTTGCATAAAATGAGGGATAGAAAAAACGGTACACCAAGAATTGAGGTGATAATCCCTGCAGGAAGCTCTGCAGGTGCAATGATTGTGCGGGCAACAGTATCCGAAATCAGAAGCAAAATTGCGCCACACAAAACTGAAAGTGGAATCAATCGTTTTGCTTGTGGCCCGGCCAGTCGTCTTACAATATGAGGGGCCATCAATCCAATAAATCCAATAGTTCCGCCCGCACAAACGCTTGCGCTTATAGCTAGGGATCCGCAAATCAAAACGCAAATTCTTGTTTTATTTACATCAATTCCCAAGGCAAGAGCAGAGTGTTCGCCGCCGTTAAGATAATCAAGCTTTGTGGTAAGCAGAGCCATTAGTGCAAATGAAACGACCGCCGGAAGCAAAATGAATCGCAATTCATTCCAGCCGTGCCCGTTAAAGCTGCCCATAAGCCATCCGTAGGTATTAACCAGATCCTGTGTGTGGGTTATCAGCACAAATGATGATATTGCCGAATAAAGCGAGCCAAGGGCAGAACCGCACAATAATAAAAGGACGGTATTGTTGCTTCCGGCTTTTGTAAAAGAAAGCAGCATCATCAAAAGACCTGCAAAAAGCGCACCGATGAAAGCTGCTGTGCTAGTGGGTGAAATGTAAGGGAAGGCAGCTGAAAGATGTGCAATAAAAGGGGTCTGCCCTATGGCATAAAAGGAACCGTTAGAAAAAAGCGAATTGTACAAGGCGGTACCAAAAAAAGTAGAAGGAAGCAAAGTAATGGAAAGAACGGCCCCTAGTGTGGCGCCAGATGAAATTCCCAGCAATGCAGGCTCTGCTAGAGAATTCCTGAAATACATCTGAAAGATTGCGCCGCTTCCTCCAAGAAGCATGCCGGTAATTACCACAAGCAAAATGCGGGGAAGTCGCAAATCCAGCACAATGATTCGCTTGAATTTTAAAGAATCGGAATCTTCAAGGTCGAACAGACATGAAATCATTTCTTTGAAGGAGATTTTTTCTGCACCAACACTAAGAGAAATCCCAAATAACATTAAGAGAATAAAAATTATTACAATATATATGATAAAAAGTTTATTTTTCACGACGCTCCACAATATATTTGCATAGATTTTCAGCGCATTCTCCAATTCTTGGCCCAGGTTGAGAAAAAAGGTCAGAATCAACTATCAGGATATTATTATTTTGAACTGCGGTGATATTTTTCCAGCCAGGTCTTTTTAAAATGTCAGTTGCACTGATTGAATTCTGTGAAGGAATTATAATAAAGTCAGGGTTTTTGCAGATAATAGTTTCTGTGCTTACCTGAGGATAAGGTTGCTCCAAATCATCAAAAATGTTTGTCAATCCGCATTTTCTAAGTAAATCTGCAAGGAAAGATTTTTTGCCAATACTTGTGAAAGGTTCGTGCCAGATTTCCCAGTAAATCAAGTTATGGCAAATGTCATTATCGTGATTTTGAACGGCAGCCTTTGCCATGGCAATTTTTTCTTCAATGATTTGAACAAGCGGTTCGCCTGATTCCGGGTGGCCGGTGATTTTTGCTATATCCAAAATTTCAGTTTCCAAAGATTGAATGGAATCTCCTTTTGATACATAGTAGGGAATGTTAAACTGTTCCAATTGAGGAATAAGAAAATCATGCATACCCTTTGTAAGATAAACAAAATCTGGTTCAAATGAAAGAATTCTTTCCATGCTTAATGTTTTTCCATCAAAGCCGCCAACGCAAGGCAGTTCTTTTGCCTGCTCAGGGTAGTTAGAAAATTCGGAAACTGCGGCAATTTGATTCGAAGCACCAATGGCAAAAAGTATTTCAGTAGCGGCCGGAGAAAGTGATACAATTTTAACAGGAATCCGGTTTTCTGGGTTTTTTCCGATTTTGGGACGGCGTTCACAACCAGCAAAAAAAACTATTAAAATTGCTATGAATGGGGCCAAAGCTTTTTTCATGACTACTCCATAAAAAACAAAGCTTCGCGGGGTTCACGAAGCTTTGCATATAATTAACTTATTTTGCAGCAGCTTTTAGCTGTTCAGCTTTATCAGTTTTTTCCCAGGTGAAGAATTCGATTCCGTTTTCTACGTATGGTTCGCGGCCAAAATGACCATAGCTGGCAGTCGGTCTGTAGATAGGGTTTCGCAATTTTAGAGTATTTACGATTCCTGCAGGTGTGCAATCAAAAACTTTTTCTACAGCAGCAATGATTTTGCTATTTTCAACTTTTTCTGTTCCAAAAGTATCAACCATTATAGAAACAGGTTTTGGAACACCGATCGCATAAGCAAGTTCAACTTCAGCCCTGTCTGCAAGGCCGGCTGCTACAATATTTTTTGCAATATAACGGGCCATATAGGCAGCGGAGCGGTCAACTTTTGTTGGATCTTTACCGCTAAAGGCACCACCGCCATGACGTCCCATACCACCGTATGTATCAACAATGATTTTGCGACCCGTAAGACCTGAGTCTCCGTCAGGACCGCCAATTACAAATTTTCCAGTCGGATTGATGAAGAATTTTGTGTTTTCATCAAGAAGCCCTGTTGGTTCAAGTACTGGCTTGATTATTTCGTTAATGATTGTTTTTTCTATTGTTTCGTGAGTCAGTTCCCTTCCATCGACTTTTTCGTCATGCTGATGGGAAAGTACAACAGTATGGATTCTTATAGGCTTGTGACCATCATATTCGATTGTAACTTGACTTTTTGCATCAGGACGAAGCCAGGTAATTTTTCCTGAATGTCTGAGTTCCGAAGCCTTAAGCAAAAGCTTATGAGAGAACATAACAGGCGCAGGCATTAATTCTGGGGTTTCGTTACAGGCAAAACCGAACATCATTCCCTGGTCTCCGGCTCCCTGCTGACCTTCGTATACCTTAAGACCTTTGCCATCAACGCCTTGTTTTATGTCAGCGCTCTGAGCATGGAGTCTGTTCATGTATTCGCAGGTGTAACCGTTTAAGCCAACAGACTCATCTGTATAGCCTATGTCGATAGCTACATTGCGGGCAATAGTTTCTGTTTCTTCAGCAAGTTTAGATGGAAGCGACTGATCTGACGATGAAAAACCGATTTCTCCGCCAGTAAGCAGAAAGTTTGTTGTCGAAAAAGATTCGCATGCAACATGTGCATAAGGATCAAGTTTCAGGCAGGCATCCAATATTGCATCTGATACCTGGTCGCAAAGTTTGTCCGGATGGCCTTCGCCAACAGACTCGGATGTAAATAAATAGTGATTGTTAGATAAGATAGCCATTTTAAGCTCCTGTTTAGCAAGATTTTCTTTCCATACAGAAAGATTCCGCCCTGCAATTTGGATAAATCGGCGGATTAGAGTTCTAAACAATAATTTATAATTATTTCATGGAAAAATCAACGGTTTTGGAGTAAAATGTAATTACAAAGCGGTTCTCAAGTAATAAAATGCGAAAAGTATATACTAAAATAATTTTTTATTATACTATAACTTATCGCCTTTTATTGATGCGTTGATTTTATAAAGTACAGGAGAAAACAATGTCACTTAAGAAGACTTTTAGCAAGGATAAAAAAAAGTGCAATGTTACATTTACAGTTTCGGCAGAAGCTGCACAGGGAGCAAAGACAGTTAATATTGCAGGTGATTTTAATAGTTGGAGTAGCACCGATACTCCTTTGAAATTGGGAAAAGACGGTTCATTTTCTGTAAAACTTGAACTTGATGTTGATAAAGAATATCAGTTCCGCTATCTTCTTGATGGCTATAAGTGGGAAAACGACTGGAAGGCAGATAAATATGTTCCAGCCCCATATTCAAATGCAGACAATTCAGTTGTTGTAACAGCTGTAAAAAAATAAGTTCTGAAAAAAAAAGCGGCAAGAAATGAAGTGCACCCCTAAAGTTGGACAAATAAAGTTCAATTTTAGGAGGTGCATTTTTTTATGTCATAGTCAATAAAATTAACTTGGAACGTGAATGATTTCACGAGGTTTTGAGCCATTTGCAGGACCAACAATACCACGTTCTTCCATTTCTTCAACAAGGCGAGCAGCTCTGTTGTAACCTATCTTAAGTCTGCGCTGAATGTAAGATGCGCTGGCTTTTCCGGCTTGAATAACAATATCAAGTGCCTGTTCATAAAGCGGGTCTGAACCTTCGGTGAATAAACTTGAACCTGTTTCTTCTTCATCATCTTCTACAAATATTTCATCATCAATGTAGTCTGGCTCACCGTAAGTTTTAACGTATTCAACAACGTTTTCAACTTCGTCATCGCTCACGAAAGTACCTTGAATGCGAACTGGATATGGATCTACTGCGCCAGCGTAAAGCATGTCTCCTTTGCCAAGAAGTTTTTCAGCTCCAGCTTTGTCTATGATAATACGGCTATCAGTTTGTGAAGCAACCATGAAAGCGATTCGGCTAGGGATATTTGCTTTGATCAAGCCGGTGATTACATCGGTAGATGGGCGCTGTGTGGCAAGCACAAGATGAATGCCAACGGCACGGCTCATTGCGGCCAGTCGTGCGATTGTTGTTTCCAAATCTTTTCCGGTTGTTGCCATTAAATCAGCAAATTCATCGATTATTACGATTATGTAAGGCAACTTTTCGGTGCAGATATGGCGTTCTTCAATTCTGCGGTTGTAACTGCTGATATCACGTACGCTCATGCCGTCAAGCAAAGCATAACGGCGTTCCATTTCGCAAAGACAATATTGCAAAGACTGAAGTGCACGTTTTGGTTCAGTGATTACAGGAGTCAAGAGGTGTGGAATATCGTTATAAAGCTTTAATTCAACCACTTTAGGGTCAATCAGAATAAGCTTTACCTGTTCTGGCGAACGCTTGTACAAAATTGAAAGAATCATTGTATTTACGCAGACAGATTTTCCAGCACCGGTGGAACCAGCAATAAGCATGTGAGGTGTTTTAACAAGATCGAACAGCTGTGGGCGCCCCTGAACATCTTTTCCCAAAATTACAGGAATTGCCATCTTCTTGAATTCTGGAAGATCTTTTTCAATGATTTCCCTAAAGCTAACAATTGACCGGCGCTTGTTTGGCACTTCAATACCCACAGCAGCTTTTCCAGGAATTGGTGCAACTATACGAACTGAGCTTGCTGCTAGATTCAATGCAATGTTGTCCTGCAGGTTTACGATTTTACTTAATTTTACGCCTGGTGCAGGTAAAAGCTCGAACATGGTTACAACAGGTCCTTTCTGAATGCCAATGATTTCTGCTTCAATACTGAATTGCGCCAGAGTTTCTTTAAGTTTCAAAGAATCTTGTTTTGTCTGTTCATCGATAATCCAGTATTTGTCGTCTGCAAATTCGTCCAAAAGACTTGTAGGAACAGAATAAGGAACTTTTGGCTTAACTCGGTTTGAACGATTGTCTAAGTTTGCGCGGTTTTTTGCCTCAGTTGCAGAAATGGAAGGTGATGTCGGTTTTTCTACAAAATCCGCTTCATCCTCATTTTTATCATTCAGATTTTCCATATCTTCAGGTTCTTCGGCCTTGAGATCTGCTGGTTTTATTGAATCGAATTCACCAGTAAGATTTACGGCATCAATCTGGGAGTCTTCAACATCATCAAAACTGGATTCGGGTTCTGGTTTTGCATCAGGGAAAATTTCTTCTTCGAAAGTCTGTGCAGCATGTTGCTTTGCTTCCATTAGAACCTGTTCGTAATCAGTATTTTCTTCGTCTACTTCCTCACGAACATCATTTTCCATGTCAGAAAAAACATCAGAGCCAAAATCAAAGGTTTTTGAATTTACAGGAGTTGAAACGTCCTTTTCTGCTACAGGAACAGAAATTTCTTCCTCTTCTGATTCTTCAAAAACGTCTTCATCATTTTCTGAAATAAAATCCTGAGGTTCATCATAATCTTCAATCATCTGATTATCTTCGGCGATTTGTAAATCATCATAATTTTCTTCTTCTGGTTCGGCATCAGGATCAACATCAAAGAAATCAGGGTCCAAAGTTGGAGAAGCACCATGGCTGTGTTCAGTATCGATGCAGTTGTATTCCTCTTCCGAAAAATCTTCTTCAATATCTATTTGATCTTCTGTCGTTTCTGGTTGAACTTTGGTAACGCTTTCCGACTCATTTTTCAATTCATCATTGATATTTTGGATTTCATTATCGTTTTCCTGAAATGCAAATGGGTCCGCTTTAGAGATGATTTCGTTTGTTTCGGGCCATTCGATTGGGTTTTCATCTGATTCTTCATCTTCCAGATCATACGAATTTTCTTCGTCAAAATCTGTGAGTGCGGCAAACTCTTCCTGAGAAATCATTGTAAGAGGATTTGCATTTCCGTTTTCATCAAATACATCTGCAAAAGGATCGTCTTTTTCCACAGAATCTGTGGCAGGACTTTTTAAGGATTTTTCCTGATTGATTTCGATGTTTTCTTTGGATGATTGAAATTCAATTGGTTTTTCAGAACTTTCTGAATCAGCTTTGAATTCAGTTTCGATTTCTTCTGTTGGGGCGCTTTCAAATGAAAGCTTTGCCATTGAATTTGATTTTGAAGAATCTGGAGTTTTGAAAGTTCTTCTAGAAATTCTGTCTGCGGCAGATATTGCGCCAAGAATTTCCAGAATGCAAAGTATAAAACCAATCAGTGCGGTTAAGAAAAATCGCAAGCTGTAGTCATCCCCTGAAGCAACAATGGATTTACAAAGTTTTTCAATAATTACGGATGTGAAAAATGGGAAAATTGCCGTGAGCAAACACATTGATTTTCTGACATTCCATTTTGAAGTAAAGCAGAATAAGGATGCTATAAGCAAAAAGATTGGAATAAGGGTGCTTGAAAACCCATAAACGCTCAGAAGCATTTTTCCAGGTTCAAGGAGCATATTGTTACTGCCAGGGCCAAATTCCCCAAAGTCAAATGCACTTATAAATAGAGAGATTGAGAAAAAAGCAGCAAGTAATAAAAGAATTATTCCTGCAAAGGCATTAGGTCTATTCGATACTTTCATAATTCAATTGTCGGCAAATGATAGGGGCGAATTTACAACTTTGTTTGCTATTTCTATTTTTTAATAATTAAAAAGGGAATTGATATGTTATAATGTAATCATGAAAAAGACATCAGTAAAGACGGTTGGTATTCTTACATCAGGTGGAGATGCACCTGGATTGAATGCTGCTATTCGCGGAATCTGTAGATCCGCAATGATTAATTATGGAATGAAAATTGTGGGCATAAGAAACGGATACAGAGGTTTGGTGAATGGAGATTGCATTTCCATTGGTTCAGATGATTTGGCCGGTTTGCTTACACAAGGTGGTACGATTTTGGGAACGGCTAGAGATAAACCGTTCAAAAATCCAGTGCCAAATCCAGAAACGGGATTGTTACCAATTGAAGCAATCAAAAAGAATTATAAGAAGTGGAAGCTTGATGCTTTGTGTGTTCTTGGTGGAAACGGAACCAATACTACAGGAAATCTTCTTTATGAAGAAGGTCTAAATGTTATAGGGCTTCCAAAAACAATTGATAACGATATTGTTGGAACAGATATTACTTTTGGTTTTCACACAGCTGTTGATGTAGCAACAGAAGCAATAGACCGAATCCATACAACAGCACATAGCCACAGTCGTGTAATGGTGGTGGAAGTCATGGGACACAAAGCCGGATGGCTTGGACTTTATTCCGGTATTGCAGGTGGCGGTGACGTAATCCTTTTGCCAGAAATTCCGTATGACATTAAGCATGTTGCGTCACAGATTTTGGCAAGGCGCGATGCCGGAAAAGAGTTTTCTATTGTTGTGGTTGCAGAAGGCGCCCTTTCAGTAGAAGAGGCAAAACTTGATAAGAAAGCATTTAAGAAAGCTCGTGCAGCAATGACTCAGTCAATTGGCTATAGGGTAGCACAAGAACTGGAAGCTGCGACAGGTCTTGAATCCAGGGTTTCAGTTCTGGGCTATCTTCAGCGTGGCGGCACTCCATCACCATACGATAGACTTCTTGCAACACAATTTGGTGTAGCTGCTGCAGATTTTCTTGCAAACGAGGAATTCGGTAAGCTTGTAGCGATGCGTGATAATAAAATAGTGGGTGTTCCATTATCTGAATGCGCAAAAAAGGTAAAGAATATACCAAAAGACCATCCGTTGATTCAAACGGCCCGCTCTTGCGGCACATGCTTTGGCGATTAGTCAGAGGTTCGTATGAACGAAAAAAATGAAACGCTTTCATTGGGGCGGCCAGAAGTTCCAAAAGGTCGCTTCAAATGCAACTTTTGCAAAGAATGTCTTGGTGGAGGTTGCATTGGCGAACTTCCGGGAATGGGTGGAGTAGAAAAAAGCAGCAATTTTATAAAAAATTGCCATGACTGGAAAAAACTTTATAAAAAAATTGCGGCGGATCCAAATAAAAATGGCTTGCTCCACCTGCATTGTGATATACATGAAAAACTTGGCATAGCCCCTGTTACAGGTGCTGTTCAAAATATTGGCTTTGAAAACGAAAAAGACTTTTATCTGCCATATTTTTGGTGTGCAGCTGAAACCGGCATTTCGATTTGTGTTGGCGATGGATATCCGGATGAAAAGCTGGAGCTTGGAATACAAGCCTGCAAAACTCTTGGAAAGAAAGCGTATTTTTTCTTTAAACCATATCCTGATGAGATTTTGGAAAAACGAATTGCCATGGCTAAGCCTTATGCAATAGCCATGGGAATGGATATCGATGCCTATAACATTGTTACAATGCGAAACCAAGTGAATCTGGAGCAAAAAACTGCAGGACAGCTTGAGTGGTTCAGAAAGAAATCTGGTCTTCCGCTTATTATAAAAGGAGTGTTTTCGGAAAAGGATTTGCAGTTATGCGATCAAGTTCATCCGGATATTGCAGTTGTTTCGAATCATGGTGGACGGGTTGATACTGTTGCAGGAAGCACTGCTGAATTTCTTTATGAGCATGCTGCAAGGCTCAAAGAAATCTGTACTGAGTTATGGGTTGACGGTGGCATACGCACTGCTAATGATTTGAAAATAGCTTGCTGCCTGGGTGCTTCAAAAGTTCTTGTGGGAAGACCCTTTATTTCAAGTCTTTGTCAAAATGGCATTGATGGAATGTTAGAAAAGATTCGCTCATTTGAGTAGAATTAAAAAAGGGCAGGCGCCAAGTGATGACCATAATGGTTATCGCTTGACGCCTGCCCTTTTTATGCAATTTGCGCAAGTTACAATTTGTTTGCCCTGGCGATTTAGAATCTAGCTTTGCGCTGGCGAACTCTTTCGATATCTTCGCAGAACAATTCACGAAGGTCATTCAATCCCAATGCCATCAATGCCATGCGGTCAATACCAATACCCCATGCAAGAACTGGAACATCAATACCCATTGCTTTTGTAACTTCAGGCCTGAAAATTCCTGAGCCACCAAGTTCAAACCAGCCAAGTACAGGATGCTTGATATGAACTTCAATAGAAGGCTCTGTGAATGGGAAGTATCCAGGAACATATTTCACTTCTGTTGCTCCGGCAATTTCTTTTGCAAACATCTCAAGAAACCCAAGAAGTGTCTTAAGGTTTGCTTCTTCCCCAAGAACAATGCCTTCTGTCTGATAAAAGTCGCTCAAATGAGTTGCATCTACTTTATCGTAGCGGAAGCAGCGGGCGATACCAAAGTATTTTCCTGGAACTTCAGCTTTATGCAACTGGTGCGCAGAAAGAACAGTTCCCTGAGAGCGAAGAATCAATCTTCTTGTGAATTCGCGGTCAAATGAGTAGTTCCATCCACGGCTTCCTGAATTTCCACCATCCTCATGAACGCGGGCAATATTTGAAAGATATGGTTCTTCGATAGATTTTGCGTGTGTTGGATTCTTGATGCGATAAACGTCATGGATATCGCGGGCAGCATGGAACTGAGGCATAAACAATGCGTCTCCATTCCAGAATTCTGTTTCTACAAGCGGACCATCAAATTCCTGGAAACCAAGAGAACAAAGCTTATCTTTTACGGATTCAAGGAACTGAACGTATGGGTTTGTGCGTCCAGGGATAATGCGTGCAGGTGGAATGGAAATGTTATAGCCACGGAATGTGCCGTTTTTCCATTCGCCAGAAGCAAGCATTTTTGGTGTGATTTCACCGATTTCATTTCCTGTAACACCAGCTTTCTTAAGTGCTTCAGCAACATCTTTAGCGGCTGGAAGAAGCTTGTATGTAACAGTTTCGCGTTCAATCATTTTGAATGGAGAATCTGCGGCACCACGTTTCTTTGCAAGGCCTGAAATAACTTCCTGCTCTTCAGCAGAAAGCTTTGCTTTATCAAGAAGTCCTGATTCCGCTTCACAGGCTTTTTTTAGAAGTGCTGAAGTAACGGAAATGCGTTTAGGAAGTTCTGCACCAGTATATTCAGCCTTCTTTTCGGCATTCATTTTAAGGATACCTTCTTTGGAAAGCTGACCGAAAGCGCTACCGATGTCTTTGTTTTCGATATTCAAAGCAGATGCAACTTCAGGGAGTGAAAGAGCACCTTTTTCCTTAAGCAAAGAAACAAGACGCTCTTCAACTGTTCCTGTGGAGGAAAGTTGGCGTCCGTTCTCTGTGATTTCATAGAATGTATATGGAGTTCTGCCGGTTTCAATAATCAGTTCCTTACCGGAAAGCCATGAGAATGCCTGATTCGCATGACCTTCCTTGTAATCCAATTCACTGATCAGTTTTTTAGCAGTAAGTTCATCCTTTTCGGAATACTTAAGAAGCACCTTGATCTCAAGTGGGTGCAAATTTTTGATGATATTTGAAATGTCCATTTTTTTTAATAACCTGCGAGACTAGCGAATGAATTTAACATGAGAGATGTACTGAGCCCAGCCGATACCTCTCTTGTCTTTGTAGTAACGTTCCTTATCACGGTCCATATACTTGTAAGAATAGTATTTGTTGTCTTTTGTGAAATCTTCAAGACAACCAATGATTGCATTCATCGCTTCACCCTGATCATATGTTACATACATGGCTGTGTAATAGATACGTGCTTCGTCAACCATTGGGATGTATTCAATCTTAATCTTTGCAGTCTTATCAACTGTATGCTGATTTTCTGGAACAATCACTTTCATTGAAACGTCAACTTTATTTGTTTCATCTGGGATTGCAGAAACTTCTGACTGAGCAAAAGCGCTTCCTGCAGCAAAAATTAAAGAAAAAATAATTGCTATTGATTTCTTCATAAAAACCTCCACTCACTCTGAAGCAAATTAAAATTCTTTATACAAAATTATTCTATCAGTTTCTAGAAAAAAATCAAGTTCAACCATATATTGCCCTGCATCAATGCCTAGTCGAGGTTCGTTTCTGATCAAAACAGAGCCTCGAATCTCTTTTGGTTTGTTTTTTATAATGGCTTGGTAATGTTTTCTGATTGCATTTTTTAATGCGTCTTTTGCTGCGTTTGTGATTCCTTCGAATCCATTTTTTACGGAAGCGTATCCACGTCCTTGAATTTTTTTGTGTTTGATAGTGTTCCACATTGTGTAGTTTCGTTTCATCCGAGGAGTTCGTTCGAATTCTACCCATGAGTGAACCAGATTATCCTGGATCCATGGCTTTTGATAGACAATTGTGTTGTTGTCTTCTTTGAATGGAAGTATTTCTTCCATTGCAAATTCTTCTTTAACATTGCGAAGCTTGTC
The DNA here is from genome assembly GCA_016297405.1 of Treponema sp. GTDB lineage: Bacteria > Spirochaetota > Spirochaetia > Treponematales > Treponemataceae > Treponema_D. The sequence continues at coordinate 12,554 of JAEDGP010000014.1, read as the reverse complement.
TGAAGGTGTGTAGCAAAAACGCCATCCATTGGTCATTCCGTTTAGAAGGAATACAGATGTCCGCTTTATTCGGTTGATTGTGTAGTCAAATTGACCTGATGAAGTGTTATGGGCTTCTGCAAGTTCTGGGCAGGCATCCATTTCTGCCCAAACATTTATGCGGATTTTATTTGAAAAATCTGTGGATTGCGCTGAGACTGAAAAACTATTAAGTAGAAAAGCTGCTGTCGCTATTAGAAATAAGTTTTTGCCCATATTTTTAAAGGATTGATTCCCATTCTGATAATGAAGTAGAAGAATGCAGCTAAAAAACCAAAAAGATGAGTGTAATGTGCAACTCCAGCTTGAAGGGAATTCATTTCACTAAACAATTCAAAAGCTGTGTAAAGAATAACAAGTATTGGAGCTGGAATTGGAATTATAAAGAAGAGAAGTATCATTGATTTTGGGAAGATTACAGCAAATGCAAACATGATTGTGTAGACTGCACCGCTTGCACCGATTAATAGTGAAAAGTAATCGCCATTCCAGTAGAAGTAGCCAAGGGATGCAAGTCCGCTCAAAAGGCCACAAAGCAGATACATAAGTAAATATTCTTTTGAGCCAATGGCACGTTCTACAGCGGTTCCAAAGAAAATCAATCCGATCATGTTGGAAAGAAGGTGACGTATGTTCCCGTGTACGAACATATATGTAAGTGGCTGCCAGAATTTGTGGCCGTATATTACTTCTGCAGCGTTCATTCCCAACAAGCTGAGTAACTTGTATGAACTTGATGTGAGTGTAAAGAAAATGATATTGAAACCAATCAGAAAGAGGTTTGCTGAAAAATACGAGTATCTGAAGGGAGTGTGAATTAAGTTTCTCATTACTGAGCTTCCGTTTCTGAAACCAATGATGGGGGCGCATATGTTACACGGTTACGGCCATTATGCTTTGACATATAAAGTCCCTGATCGGCTTGACTTACAATTTGTTTGGCAACAGTAATAGGATTTGTCTTTTTATCGAATACAGCAACGCCGCAAGAAATTGTTACTTTCATGTGCTGGTCATTGAAGCTGAAATCATGGCTTTCGATGCAACTTCGAATGCGTTCTGCAATATTCATAGCGTCATCTTTTTTGGTGTCGTTGAGCATGACGGTAAATTCTTCGCCACCGTAACGGCTTGCAAGATCATCTTCACGAAGATTTGCTTTGATTATGGCTGCAACTTGTTTTAAAACATAGTCACCGCATTCGTGACCATAAGTGTCATTGAAATGCTTGAAAAAGTCGATGTCGAACATTATAACGGAAAGAGGAATGTCCTGATCCATAGCGTTGTGAAGTTTTTCTGTAAGAATATTATAGAAATAATACTTCAGCTTGAGTTGCGTCATCATGTCTGTAGAAGAGCGCTCGATGAGAGCGGCATTGTTGATGGCAATTGCAGCAAGAGAAGCGATCGTTTGTACAAGATTCTTTTCGTATTCTGTAAATCCAGATTCAGATTCCGGATCCAAAGAAAACTGTTCTCCAAGGAACAAAATGCCGTTTATATTATTTTTCTGAATCAGTGGAACGATAAGTGTAGGGTTCAATTCTGTCAGAATCTTTACGCCGGTTGTTTCAGTGCAGGTAGCTTTAATAGTATCCAGGGTGATAGGTGTGGATTGGGTGCTAAGAAAACTTATTACAGGATCGGTAAAAGGAATCTGAATTTTTTTACAGTTTGGATCTTTTAAAGGGGTGTTATTTGTTTCAAGGGTAAAAAAGTCGGAATTTAAAAGGTCAAGGACAAATATGCCTGCATCAACTACACGAAGTTGAGCCATGCAAGAGAAGATAATGGATTCTAGTAATTTAGAAGATTCAAGAGTTGAACTGAAAGATTTTGAAATATCCAGGAGTTGTTCAAGGTCATAAATCTTTTTTTCATATTCAGCTGTTAGCTCTTCTATTTTTATAGATTCTTTACCCATTGTATAAATGCCCTATTTTAACTAGAAATTATAGCATAATTCTTCATAATTTCAAAGAAAATATCCCATTTAGGATGTTGTTGTTCAAGTAAATCTGTGTTATCCCTGTTTCTTGAAGACATCATAAGAACTTTCAGATTGGAAATGATTTCACTGGTAGGTTTTTTTGAATCGGCGAGCAAATCATTTAGATGTTTTGAAAGCTTGTTTATATTATTCGTTTCTTTTGTAATCAGTTTACTGGCTTCCAGGTTGATTGTTTTCACAAGCTGTTCAAGTTTCTTAAAGAAGTCAGGGTCGTTATGGCTGTCGCGAAGATATCCGTCCAATGTAGAAACAGAGAATTCTTTTCCGGAATTGAACATGTCTTCAAAATTCTGCAGCACTTGTGCAGTTTCCAATGCGGCAAATACGTCTGAAGAAAAGTCTGTTTTGTAGCTTGGATTGTTAAAAAAGCCTTCTATGACGATGTCATTTAAAAGAGAACGAATTGAATCTGTAAGGTAAATAGCTAAAAAGGTCTTTAAAATTCTCATAGGTAAAAGCCACATGAAAGAAAGACCGGATCCTTCAAGGATTTTTTGATTTGTAGCATCGTTATATCCGTTAAGAGTGAGCAGCGGAGTGGAGCCAAAAAGTCTGGCAAGCTCAGAAGTGATTTTATCATCCTTCATTTCGGTTTTTATGCGCTGTTCGTCTGATTTGAATTTATTGGAAAGCATTTCGGAAAAATTCTTTCTTGCAGATTCCGAGTAGGAAATAGTTTTTGGATTATAAGTAATATCAGCTTTAGCGTACAAAATAAGCATTTTGAGCTTTTCTGGCGATATCAAGTGATTGATGACGTAGGCGATTTTTTTAAGATTTGCCACAAGTCCGTCAATGTCCAGCTTGTAGGAAGCATTGGATGCTTTGAGGTTTGAGAGGGCAGTGATGGCATTTACCGTTGAATTTGAAATTTTCAGACCTTTCATAACATAATAAAGGTCTTCAAGAATATTCGTAAGTTTTCCGATTGGAACTTCCTGGTAGGACGGAACATATTTCAAATCGGCAGAAATGTAGTGAGGGTCAAAAATCTGAAGGATTGTAACAAAATTGAACTTGCAGAAGTCATTGAGTTGATGGAGTGCAACAAGATCCGCATCTATTTTTTTAAAAGTTTCAGAGCCAAGTTCATGAAGGATTTTATCTAGTTTTTTGTGCTGTCGGTCGAAAATCTGTGAGATTGTTAAAGTGGTACTTGTGAGTTCACTTTTTCTTGCGTTGTATTCAAGACTTTCGATGATTTTCTGACCTTCGTTTGTAAAGCCGGTAAATACAAGCTGAGCTTCATAGCGTCTTGAACGCTGAATATCCTGGTCAGCGATAGTAGTTGCCAGAATGTCATTTATAGGCTTTGTGTTAAGATAAAGTACGCGGATACTTTCTGCAAAATTTGGAAGAAGGTTGCCGTTCTTAAAGATTGCAGGCTGATATGCTTTGAGTTCGTTTTCAAGTTTTCTCATCTGAAGTTTCTTTTGAACTTCTGGAGATCCGCGGTTAAAAATTGAATCAAAAAAATTTTGGATTGCTTGCAAAAAACTCATAAAATAATTTTATCTATTAATGGGCAGTTTTGCAATAAAGCAAAATCAAGGAAGAGAGAAGTCCCTGGTAATTTAATCATCTGAAATGGAAATTTTTGCGATTTTTCCAGTTTCCATCAATTCTTTTGTAAGCAATTCCAGATTAAATGCTCCTGGAGCCTTTACGGAAAAAATCAATTCTATTCGTTCTTTTTCAATGGATTCCGACATGTTGAAGTCCCTTTGCAAAAGTCCTGTGTTTGCAATCTTTGTCTGAATATCAGCAATGTCGATTCCAAAGCCGGAATAAACGATTGTAAGCTTTTTTGTTTTTTCGGCAGGAAAAAGACGCCACTCTATTTTTTCAAAAAGTAAAAGAGTTGTAAGGCAGATTAGGAGTGTAATTCCTACCACAAAGAAAAGTCCTGCACCGCAGGCAAGACCTAAGGCTGCGGCAGTCCAAATTACAGCGGCGGATGTTAGTCCACGCACGTTTAAACCTTGTCTAAGGATGGCACCGGTTCCCAAAAAACCAATACCCGTAACAACGGCAGCGGCAATCCGTCCAGGGTCGCCTCGGGCATTGTCAAGGTTGCCCGCAATATGGATGGAAAGAATACACAATAGGCAAGTTGAAACGCTTATAAGAATGAGCGTTCTTAATCCAACGGCATGTTGCCTGGATTTTCGTTCAAAACCAAGAAGAAGGCCGCATAGAAAACTTGCGCAAAGTTTTAGGATTATGTCTAAATATTGGTTATCAAATGGCATCTTGCCCTCCATGAAAAAGTATTAATATCAAAGAATTTAATTAATGGAACAAAGATAAACTGGAAGAAGGCTTTGAACCAGCTTTTGTCCAAGAAACGGATTTGCTTTCTTTTTTTGCGGAATCCAGTGATTCAATTGTTGAGGCAAGCCAGGAGGCAAGAGTTGAATCGTCGGAGAGGAATTCGTTTTGTGAATCTCCGGTTATCAAAAGGGTAGAAAGGTTCTGGTGTTCCAGGGAAATAGCGGCGATGTTTTCCGCGAAAGTTGCGAAGGCGGCTTCTGCAGCGCCTACTAGAGGTGAGGCTGGAGAAACTGCTGCTTTTCTAAGTGCTGAAGACTTTGCAAAATCGCAAACCGTTGGATGGGTTTTTAATATGAAAATGATTCTGCATTTCTGGTTTTTCTGTTGAATTCTGTTCAATAATTCCAGGGTAAGAAACTGGAATCCACAAATCATAGTGTCGCTGATTTTTGAACAGACATCGGTGCTGAAAACTGGAAATTGCGAAACAAAGTAGTCTGAATCAAAGTAAAGGATTGCATTGTCAGTATAGCCAAAGTTTGTTTCAGCCTGAATTAAAAGCGATCTGGCTGAAATGGCTGAACCTGAATTCCAGGGGGCGAGTTTTGTACCAGCGCCGGTTGAAGTTGTTGAGTTGTCTGGTGTGGAAGCGGCTGTTACGTTGTAGCCGTTAATTGCAAATGAATCTGCTAAATCTGTGCTGGCAGGGAAAGGTTTTCCTGCAATAAGAATGTTTTTTGACATACAAAGATTATAGCACAAATGTTATGGAATATTATTGAATTCCATCAAAAATTGCGTGGTAATCGGCAATTGTGGATGCGTGTACGATTTTTTCTCGCATAGCGGCGCCACCAGAAATGCCTTTTGAGTATGCGCAGAATCTTTTCCGCATTTCCATGCATGCGGATGTTTCTCCAATGTCTGCGGAAAGCATAAGTAATTCGTTGAAGCCAGTTTGGATTCGCCTGGACGCAGGGATCTCTTCGTAAGATCCGTTTTGGAAAAGCTGGATTGTTTTGGTAAAGATGAATGGATTGCCCATGGCTCCACGTGCGAACATAACGCCGTCGCAGTTTGTCTGTTCAATCATTCGTTTTGCATCTTCTGGAGTAAAAAGGTCACCTGAGCCGAATACGGGAATCTTGTTGTTCATTAGGGTCACAAGCTCTGTCAGCTTGTTCCAGTCGGATTTTCCTTCGTAGCCTTGAGCGCGAGTTCTAGCGTGCAATGTGATTGCCTTAGAGCCTGCGTTCAGAGCAGCTTGTGCGGCTTCTTTCCATGTGATGTGTTCGGCATCCCAGCCAGAACGAATCTTTACAGTAACCTCAGGACGAATGGAAGTGTCGTATTCTTCAGTTGCCTTTACAACTGAACTAACGACTTTTTCCAATCGTTCAGGATCTCTTGTAAGAGCAGAGCCGGCGCCGGTTTTTATGATTTTAGGTACTGGGCAACCGCAATTTATGTCGATGCATTCACAATGTGTTTTTTCAATTACTATTCTGGCTGCCTGAGCCATGATTTCTGGTTCGCCACCGAATATCTGAACGGAATAGACTTTTTCGTTTTCTGCGCGGCGCATGATCACTTCGGTCTTAAGGTTGTTTCTGGTTAGGGCTTCTGCAGAAACCATTTCTGTGTAAGTGAAAGCGGCGCCCTGATTTATGCATATTGAGCGAAAAGAACGGTCGCTGTAGCCTGCAACAGGCGCAAGGAAAATGTTTCCCTGCAGCTGCAGGGAACCGATTTTTACTGGATGGTATAGCATGATTATTCCGGAAGTTTGAATACTCTGCAGCTGTTGGACCAAAGCATTGCAGCTGTTTCTTCGATGTCCATCTGCAACATTTCGGCAAGGAATTGAGCTGTGGATGTAATATATGCAGGCATTGTTCGTTTCTTTTCGCGATATTGAGCCGGAATCATGAAAGGAGCTTCCGTTTCAATAAGGATGCGGTCAGTGGGAATGTTTGGAATTGTGTCATGAAGGTTGCGGGCGTTTCTGTATGTAAGATTGCCGGCAAACGAGAAATATACGTTCATGTCTGCATCCAAGCATTTCTTTGCAAAGGTTGCATCTTCTGAATAGCAGTGGAAAATTGCGCCGGCATCTGGAATGCGTTGTGAAAGAACATCGAAAATATCTCTGCCTGCATCACGATTGTGAATTATTACAGGAAGATTGTGTTTTTGCGCAATTTCAAGTTGTGTAATGAAAAGTTCAATCTGAGATCTCTTGTCGCCATACTGCTTGTAGTAGTCAAGTCCAGTTTCTCCAACTGCAATCACATTTGGAAGCTTGAGATATTCTTCTATTTTACTGATGTAATCAGGACCTGGATTTGTGACTTCAGATGGAGCGACCCCAACGGCATGATATATTCCTGGAATTGCCTTGATGTTTGGATATACCCTGGCAAAATCGTGCAGACTGTTATTGATGCTTACAATTCTGGCAACTCCAGCCTGTTTTGCTTGTTGGATTACACGTAATTGTTCAATTGGATCATCGTAAATAAGCCCGATGTGAGCATGAGTATCGAATAATTGCATTGCTTTTCTTCCAAAAAGTAGATTAGGAGACTGGAATGTCTCAGAAAAAATTGTGTGAAATTTTATTTCTTCTACCGATAAATGTAATATAGGTTTATTCAGTTGTCAACTTAAATGTTTGACAGTGAATATTATAGCGTGATATACTCATGTTTGTTTTGATTATGAGTTTTATTTTGGGAAAATAATGTCTAGAACACAAAGATATAAAAAAATTGAAAAACGATTTGCCACAAATGTTCAGAATAAGTTTCTCGCTATTTTAAAGGCAATCAAGAATTTCTTTATTCGCGTTTTTAAGATTTTTGACAGCAAACTTACAATTATGATAGTTCCACATTCTCAGGGTAAGGTAATCAATTTCCAGACGAACGTATTTGCTCTTGTATTGGGCTGTGTTCTTATTGTTGGTATTGTAAGTTCGTTCCTTTATTTTAATCGTAAGGCAATTTCTTCAAAAATGGAAATTGATTCTTTGGCTAATCGCAATCATGAAACTCTTGCAAGTCTTGATGAGCTTAGGGATGAAAATACAACCTTGCTTCAGGTTGCAAACAGATTCCGTTCAACTCTTTCTCAGTCACTTTCTCTTCTGGGACTTAATGAATCAGGTTCGGCTTCAGGGACATCAAGTAACAGTGACCTTTCTTCAATTTTTGGTTCAAGAGAAGCTGTACACGGTATTTCAAGCGAAACGGCTGATATTCGAGAATTAACAACTTATCTGGAAAATACAGTTGAACCAATCGAGCAGATTGGAAAAATGATTGAAAATCAGAAGACTTTGTTCAAAGAAATTCCAAATATTTGGCCGGTTAAGAATAAGAAAGTACATATTTCACAGTTGTTTGGGCCTACAACTCATGCCATTACTGGACAGTGGTACATCCATAAAGGAATCGACTTTTCTACATGGAGTTCCGGAGATCCGATTATGGCTACTGCCAATGGACAGGTTGTTTTTGTAGGTTATGATCCAAGTTTTGGTAATAACGTTGTAATTCGCCATAAGCATGGTATGTATACACGTTATGCACATATGCGAAATTCTATCGTTAAGAAAGGTGAATCTGTGAGTCAAGGACAGACAATTGGTTATATTGGAAACACCGGTGTTTCAACTGGTCCTCATCTTCACTATGAAGTTCACATTGGTTCAGATGTAGTTGACCCAATAAAATATATTAACGTAATGATTTCTAAATAAGGGCTTTTATGGCACTGAGATTTGACGATATTTCAATCAATACCCTAATAGGAAGTGGTTCCTTTGTAAAAGGCGATATGCATGTTAACGGATTTATCCGCATTGATGGTGATATCGACGGAAATCTTGAAACTGATGGTGCTGTAATCATAAGTGAAAAATCCAGAATCCGGGGTAATATTTCTGCAAAATCTGCGATAGTAGGCGGAATTGTTCTAGGTGATATTGTTGCAAAAGAAGGAGTGAAACTTCTTTCTAGCTCTGCAGTTGTGGGTGATATTGTTTCAAGAAGAGTGCAAATCGAGGATGATGTGATTTTTCATGGTCACTGCATTTCAATAGAGGATGAAATTCCATTCAATTCAGAATCAGATAAATTCCTTCAGGAAAAAGCAATCAAAAATAAGGTTACATTGGCATGAATTCAATAGATTCCCTTAATTCGGCACTTTTTTTCACAGCATCTTCCGTTGCTGCAAAGGAAGCGCGAAAGGAACAGCAAAAAAGTAAGATTGATAAGACAAAAAAATCTGCTTTTGCAATGGCTGTGGAAAAGAATCAGGAAATCAATGAATTGGTGGAGGCTGGTTTACCGGCAGAAATCGCAGGTCTTTCTACAGAAGAAGCTGTGATTTATCTGAAAGATCAGATTGATCTGGCAGGGGATGAACTGCTTGAAAAAATGGACATGAATTCTTTTCATCGGTTCAAAAAGTCCGTGAGCAACATGATGAAGTATTTGGAAAAATACAATTACAAAATCAAAGTTGTAAAACGAAAAGGTATTGTGCAAAGCCGAGGAACCTTTGGTCCTTTTTTTAACGAATTGCATGAGCGCAATCCTTATGTGCAGGTTCGGGTAATCGATGAAAAGCTGGATCATGTTGCTTCGGAGATTTTGAAAAGCCACGTAGATAAACTTCAAATGCTGGCCAAAATTGATGAAATAAAAGGTCTGGTTGTGGATTTTTTTGCGGCATAAGTTATAATTAATAGAATCTCTAAGAAATGTTTTTCGAGGTTCCCTTAAATAATCTTTTTTAGGAAAAAAAATGAGTGATATTTTTGAAAATGATATAGATGACGAAAACCTGAATCTTTCATCCCTGGAAGATGTTGCTGACGAAACTGAATCAGAAGAGAACCTAATTTTTGATAGACCTTTGTATGGTTTGAAATTAGCTTATTCGTTTGAAACAATTTATGGAAAAAACGAGAAGAATCTTGATCTGAAAAATGGTGATTATGCAATCATTCCAACCAGATACGGCAAGGATATGGCAAAAGTTCTTGGTGAAATCAAAAAGCCAATGGGTGTAAAGGTTGCTGAAATCGTTTCTATTGAAAGAAAAGCGACTGCCGATGATTTGGAGAAAGCTGAAGTAAACCGTAAAAAAGAGATTGATGCCGAAAAAGTGTTTAAGGAAAAGGTTGAGTTCCATAAATTGGACATGAAGCTAATATCCGTTCACTTTTTGCAGGAAGAACAGAAGGCTTTGTTCTTTTTCAGCTCTGAAAATCGTGTAGATTTCCGTGAGCTTGTAAAGGATTTGGTAAGCGTTTTTAAAATGCGCATTGAATTGCGGCAAATTGGTGTGCGCGATGAGGCAAGAATTGTTGGTGGCCTTGGGGTTTGCGGAAGACCATTCTGTTGTCATGGAGTAACAGATAAACTTAGACCGGTTTCAATTCGAATGGCAAAAGATCAGAATCTTTCTTTGAATTCCTTGAAGATTTCTGGACAATGTGGTCGTCTGTTGTGCTGTCTTGCTTACGAATATGACTGGTACAGCGAAGCCCGCAAAAAGCTTCCTTCAGAAGGTATTCATGTATATTATGACGGAACGAATTTCAAGGTTTCTGAAGTAAATCCCCTGACTTCCATGGTTCGTATGGTTGGCGAAGACGGACGCATGATCGAAGTTAATGCAAAAAGATTTGTTCGCGAGAACAATAAATGGAAAATCAACTGAGATTTGTAGTACAAGACACTGTGGTGTAAATTTAATTGGATTTGGAAATGACTGGGAGTTTGGTTTAAATACCAGCTTGCCGGTTATTTTTTTATTATTGCGAAAATTTCTTTTGAGTCTGCTGTTAGAGGAGACCACTGACAGTCGGCGAACAGTTCGACGGACTTAAAACCTGCGCTGGCGGCAAAATCTTTGATTTGGTTTTGGGTGAGGGGAAAAATCTGTTCGTCTTGAATAATTGTTGTAGGATGCCCGGTATCTTTTTTAAGATATTGAGTCAGATAACTGATGCCGCTTATATTCTGGATTTGGGAAAACAATTGAATGCGCAGGCTTGATTTTACTGGCAGGGAAAAGGTTTTGGCGTTGATGCAGTTCTCATGGTTGTAAAGGTGCAAGATTAAAGTTCCGTTTGGTGAAAGCAGTTTGTATGAATCGGAAAAAAAATTCTGAACCAGCGTTTTATTTTTGAAGAAAACGATTTTGTTGTTCAGGCAGGAAATTACATTAAAAAATCCATGACCCAAAAACTTAGTCATTTCTGTAGAGGAAAGTTTGAAAAATCTTAGTGAAAGCAGTTGATTGCGACGTTTTAGCAGTGCGGATTCAAGCAGACATTGGATAACTTCCAGCCCTGTGACATCGTAACCCGCTTTGGACAATGAAAATTCAAAAGATCCAGTTCCAATTCCAATATTCAATACTTTTTGTGGTGCAGGATAATCCTTTAAAATCTGTTTGTAAAACTCCAAATGATCAGAAGTTACAGGGTAGAGTTCATCGTAATATTCTGTGATGGGTTGTAACTGTTGCACAAAGTTAATTTTAAGTCAAAAATATGGAAAATCAAGAAATAGTTTGTGCTTTTTTGGTGCGGTTTTAAGTGAAGTAGTTTATGGTCTGCAAACCAATCTGATTCCCACCTAGGATGAGCCGTCAAAGCTTATGTTTGGAACATGAAAATCTTCAAGATTCAGATGGGTTATAGTATTCTGTATAAATTTGATAATAAGACTTATTATTGTTTACAATTTTCATAATTGTGTTATAATTAATATATGCAGGTAAGAAATTCAAATCAACGGAAGATTATTCTTGGAATAATGAAAGAAAATTATTCACATCCTACTGCTGATGAAATCTACGAGATAGCGCGGAAAATTGATTCTCATATAAGTAGAGGAACAGTTTATAGAAACCTTGGTTTTCTTTCTGAAAATGGGGTGATTCTGAAGGTGTCCGTTCCAAACGGCCCGGATCATTATGATTGCAGTTTGCACGAGCATTATCATTTTTGCTGCGGACAATGCGGAAAAATGTTTGATGTGCCGCAATCTATAAACGTGGATACAAAATTGGTTTCCGCTGAAATGGAGAAGAAGGGATTTTTTGTAAATTATCATAATTTGATTTTTACCGGTTTGTGTCCAGCTTGCAATCGCTGAAGTCGATTTTCAAAAGCAATTAGAGATGCAAAGCAGAAAAATGAAACAAAAGCTAATTCGTTAGCTTAAATATATAATGCCATTAATAAAAAGGAGAACAAAATGAGCAAATACGCAGGAACTCAGACAGAAAAAAATCTTCAGGCAGCTTTTGCCGGAGAATCACAGGCAAGAAACAAGTACACATACTTTGCTTCAGTTGCTAAGAAAGAAGGTTATGAACAGATTTCAGCACTTTTCTTGAAAACAGCAGACAACGAAAAAGAACATGCAAAAATGTGGTTCAAGGAACTTGAAGGAATCGGAACAACAGCAGAAAACCTTAAAGCTGCAGCTGATGGCGAAAACTATGAATGGACAGACATGTATGATGAGTTTGCAAAAACAGCAGATGCAGAAGGATTTACAGCTTTGGCTGCAAAATTCCGCGCTGTTGCAGCAATTGAAAAGCATCATGAAGAACGCTATCGCGCGCTTTTGAAGAATGTGGAAACAGCTGCAGTTTTTGAAAAGTCAGAAGTAAAAGTTTGGGAATGCCGCAACTGTGGTCACATTGTAGTTGGAACAAAAGCTCCTGCTGTTTGTCCAGTATGTGCGCATCCACAAAGCTATTTTGAAGTACATGCAGAAAACTATTAATTTTGCGTAATTTATTTGGCGGCCCATGAAACAGGCGCGGGGATTCGTTTGCGAATCCCTGCATGGTGTTCATGGGCCGCCATTTTTTTTAATGTTCAAGGATTCCGCTATAGGATATTATTCCACCTATTTCAATTATATTTGTGTAGCCATAAGAGGCAAGTTTGGCGCTGGCTTCTTTACTGCGACGGCCGCTTCGGCAATACACAAGAATCAATTGGTTTTTTTCTGGTAAAATGATTTGTGCGCTTTTAGGGGTGATAGTTTCGTTTGTAAGGAGCAGTGCACCTGGAATATGGCCAGCTGCATATTCATCGGGACGACGTACATCAAGAAGTATGTGGTTTTGTTCCTTTGAAATAAGTTGCAAGCCTTCATTCATGGGGATGGACTTGAAACCAGTGGTT
>JAEDGP010000135.1 GCA_016297405.1 Treponema sp. | reverse complement strand
ACGACCGGGAGCCAGATATTACAACTAATCATTTTATAATGCGTTTGCCCTGTCTACCTAATTTGACTAACTTGCTGTTTCCCGTTAATATATAAGTATGGAAAAAAATTCTTTATTGCCAATTCGCATTGGTATCGATGTTGGTTCAACAACAGTAAAAGTCGCAGTTTTGGATGACAATGATAAACTTATTTACGGAGATTATCAGCGTCATCGTGCGGATATTCGTTCAACTATTATAAATGTTGTAAACAAAGCCCTTGATTTTCTTGAAAACCATGTAAATGATGGTTCACAACGAAAAGTTACAGTAAAAGTTACTGGTTCAGGCGGACTTTCTGTATCGCAATGGTTGAACATTCCGTTTATTCAGGAAGTGATTGCTGCAACTACATCTGTTAAAAAATTGATTCCGCGAACTGATGTTGTGATTGAGCTTGGCGGTGAAGATGCAAAAATTACATATTTTAAAGGTGGTGTCGAGCAGCGAATGAACGGAACTTGTGCCGGTGGTACAGGTGCTTTTATTGACCAGATGGCAGCTCTTTTGGAAACTGATGCAATGGGATTAAATGAACTTGCAAAAGGTGCAAATCAGATTTACCCAATTGCCGCACGATGTGGAGTTTTTGCTAAAACTGATATTCAGCCACTTATTAACGAAGGCGCGCGTCGCGAAGACATTGCAGCATCCATTTTTCAAGCCGTTGTTTCGCAAACAATTTCGGGGCTTGCATGTGGAAAACCAATTCGTGGAAATGTTGCTTTTTTGGGCGGACCGCTTCATTTTTTGGATCAATTGCGTTTCCGGTTTATTGATACATTAAAACTGACTGATGAACAGGTAATTGTTCCTGAGGATTCACAGCTTTTTGTGGCAACAGGTTGTGCTTATGGAGCAGAAAGAAAATTTACAGAATCAGTTTCTGAAAAAGATGATAATGGAGAAATTGATCAATCTGACAATAATTTTAGATTTCCAACAATTTCAGAATTCCGTTCAAGTTTACAAAATCTTGTAGGAGCAGAACTTAGTGAAGTTCAGAGACTTGAACCTCTGTTTAAAAATCAGGCTGAGCTTGATGAATTTCAAGTTCGTCATAGCGAACAAAAAGCAAAGCGTGGTGAACTGAAAAAAACACATGGACCTGTATTTTTAGGACTTGATTCTGGTTCTACAACTACAAAAGCGTGTCTTATTGATAAAGATGGTCGTATTTTATGGGATTTTTATGCTCACAATCAGGGAAATCCTGTTGAACTTGCAGTGAAAGTCTTAAAGGATTTGTATAATCAACTCCCTGATGATGTTTATATTGCGCGTGCTGTTTCAACTGGATATGGAGAAGCGTTATTTCAGGCTGCTCTAGGTGTAGATTCCGGAGAAGTTGAAACAATCACACATTTTAGGGCTGCAAACTTTTTTGTTCCTGGAGTAGAATTCCTGCTTGATATTGGCGGACAGGATATGAAATGTCTGCGAATGAAGGACGGTGCAATTGTTAGTATTCAGTTGAATGAAGCCTGCTCCAGCGGCTGTGGTTCATTTCTTGATAATTTTGCAAACACAATGGGAATGGACGTTAAAGAGTTTGGAAAAATCGCTTTAATGGCAGAAAAACCTGTAGATTTAGGAAGCCGATGTACTGTTTTTATGAACAGTCGTGTCAAACAGGCTCAAAAAGAAGGTGCTTCTGTTGCTGATATTGCAGCAGGACTTTCTTATTCTGTTATAAAAAATGCATTGTTCAAAGTAATCAAACTCAGAAAAGCAAGTGATATTGGAGAAAAAGTTGTAGTTCAAGGTGGAACTTTCTTTAATGATGCAATTTTGCGTGCTTTTGAAAAAATTGCAGGGGTTAAAGTTTATCGTCCTGATGTTGCCGGTCTGATGGGTGCTTATGGTTCTGCATTAATTGCCTACGATCAGTGGTGCGATTTGATGGAGCCTCAGCCAGGTGAGCCGGAAGGAACTGTTCATGATGTTCGTTCTTCCATAGCCACTTTACAAGATTTGGAAAACTTCCATGTTGATTTAGATTTGCGCCGTTGTGGAAAATGTCAGAACAATTGTCTTTTGACGATTAATACTTTTTCTACAGGGGAAACAAAGCGAACTTTCATTACAGGAAACAGATGTGAAAAAGGAGCTGAAATTGAAGGTGAGGTAATTGATGCCAGCAACAAAAAAAATACTGGTATTGATGATGAACAAACTGGTCCACTTCCAAATCTTTTTGCCTGGAAATATAAAAGACTTTTTAGTTACGTTCCACGGAAGATTGAAGATGCCCCCCTTGGAGAAGTTGGCATTCCTCGTGTTTTGAACATGTACGAAAATTATCCGTTATGGTTTACATTTTTTAATGAACTGGGATTTAGAGTTGTTTTAAGTCAGCGTTCAAGTCGTGCAGTTTATGAAAAAGGTCTTGAAACAATTCCTTCTGAATCAGTTTGTTATCCTGGAA
>JAEDGP010000057.1 GCA_016297405.1 Treponema sp. | reverse complement strand
ATGTGGTGGTTTCGATAAACTCAACCACCGTAATGCTACCTTATTGGACAGCCCCATGTGCAGTTTTCTGACTGACTGATGTTTCTTTGAAAATAAAGGAAAACTGCACGGAGGTATTTTTTTCAATGGAATATGTAAGGCTTGGAAGATCCAATCTGATGATCTCTCGTGTTGCAATGGGTGCAATGTCTTTGAATAAAGTAGGTTCTGAAGAGAAAGCTTCTGTGCTTGTTCGCAACGCATACAACAAGGGAATCAATTTTTTTGACACTTCAAGAAATTCAATCCAAAACGAACAGCTTCTTGGTGACTCCATATATGATATCCGAAGTAGTGTTGTGATTGCTTCAAAGACAACGGCACAAAGTGGTGCCGAAGTGCTCAATGATGTGGAAACAAGCCTTGGTGTTATGCATACAGATTACATTGATTTGTATCAATATGAAAGCGATTTGTTTGTTCCCCAGGCCAATGGCCCTGATGGAATTTACAATGCTTTTTTGTCACTTAAAGAAAGCGGAAAAATCCGCAGTATTGGAATTGCCACCCAGGATCTGGATATTGCTAAGCAGGCTGTTCAAAGCGGTCTTTACGATACGCTACAGTTTCCTTTCAGTATGCTTAGCAGTGAACAAACTATCCAGCTGGTAAAGCTTTGCGAAGAAAATGATGTCGGCTTTATTGCAATGCAACCATTATGTGGCGGCGTTGTTGAAAATATTCCACTGGCTTTTGGCTTTTTGCATCAATATGAAAATGTAATTCCTTTGTGGGGGGCACAAAGCCAGGAAGAGCTGAATCAGATTCTTTATTTTGCTGAAAGGCCGCCAGTCATTGATGAAAAATTTCATGAAGATGTAGAACGAATACGAATGTTCTTTAACTGAATTCGCTTAAATCTACAACAGAGAATTGAGAATCAATCTCTTTTTCGGCTTTAGCAGCATTAAGGAACTGATTTGTAACATCCAGGGATTCATTAATCTGCTTTTTATGTTCCGCTTCAGTGTCTTTCTGCATTTGAAGGCTTTTTTCTACATCTGCCTGTTCAGCCTGTGAAAGAACACGGATGATTTTGTTTGCACCGTCATCTGTCTGCAATGTTTTTGGACTTCCGTCAGATTCTTTTTCGTTTAACAGCTGAACGATAGGATTTTTTGGATTGTTTGTTGAAACATCAGAAACTATGGCGATTTTTCCGTTATTCAGATAGACGTAGGCCCCGATAGGATAGAGTGAAAGACTGTATAGAAGTGCCTTTATGATTGTTCCGTCATAAGCTTTGAATTTATTCTGAAGCAGCTCCAGCATTGCTTCAAAGGAAGTTTTTTCTGATTTGTATTCCCTTGGAGCAGTAATTGCTTCGTAAGAACAGGAAACAGCAATGATTTTTGCATAATTTGAAATCTTTGAGCCAGTCAAATGTCTTGGGTAGCCAAGTCCGTTTTCCTTTTCATGGTGTTCTATTACTCCAAGCTGGATGCTCAGTGGGAATTCAAGTTCCTTAAGAATGTTGAACCCAAAGATAGGATGTTGCATGATCTGGGCTTTTTCTCCAGGTGAAAGGGTTTTGTCTGTCATGTAAAGTTGTGGAGGAAGTCTAAGCATGCCGATTTCATGAAGAATGCTTGTAATGCCAAGTTCAATGAGTTTTGAAAGAGGCATGTGTATTTCAAGTCCGATAGTGATCGAAAGAACAGTTGTTCTCATGGAATGAATAACCAGGAAATTCTTTTTGCGCGCTTCTGCAGAAGGTTGTATGCGCAGTACGTAGCGTTTGTTTTCTCTGATGAATATGCACAAGTCTTTTACTGTGTCTGAAAGTTCCTGATAGTCAATTTTTTTCTTTGTAGCATAGCCTGTGTAAACTGAGTTTATGTAGTTCATGTACTCGTTGTAGACTTTTTTAACAGAACTCAATCGTTCTTTTTCAGAATTTTCAAATTTATTGGCCTTTGCATCTTCCAATGCCTGTTTTACGGAATTGTTGATTTTCTGAGTGATTTCAGATTGTGATTTGTTTTGGGAAGCAGAAGAATCCTTGAATTTTTCTACACCGATAGTTCCCCCAAGGCTCATGTCGTCATTGCATTGGAATTCTTTGAAGCCCCATTCGTTCAAAGCTTGTATCAATTCATCGGTTACAGGTACGGTTACAGGAAGCAATACAAACTGGTTATCCAGCATCAAATCGCTTTTAAATGAGATTTCAGGTTTTAATTTTTCAATTGAAATAGTCGATTCCATGGATTACCCCAAATATTTTATCGGTCGAATCCTGTTAAAACTTTAGCAGTCGATTCCTGATCCTTTTGTTATGCGTGAAGAGGTTAAATAAAAAAAACTTGAAAAACCTCACACGTTTTTCAAGTTTTTTAAGGATGGCAGCTACGAAGCAGATGTCTGGATGTCTAAACCACCCGCTACACTAACTACATTTATATTATCGGTAAAATGTCATGGGACTTTAGCAAGTTTTGGAAAAATATATATATTTGTTTTTTAAATTTTAATCTGGTGAAAGACAGAATCTATTGAATGATGCTTTGATTGCAGAAATTCTGAATAGAAGAAAAGGATATTTTGTAAGATTCCAGTTTTGAAGTGCCTGAAAGATTTGAAGGAGGAACAAGCTCAAGAATTTTTGCAATCGACAGGCTGGAAAGCTGGTCTTTTAGCTGGCGAAGAAGCTTTTCTGTTTCTTCCAAAGTTTTTGAGCCCGATAAGGTTTGGTTTTCAATATGAGACTTGTTTTTATGATTTACTTCGGTTTTATTTTCGTGAATCACTGGGGTGTCAATCGAATTTAAAATAGATAAAGCTTTTGTGCAGATATTGTAAGCTTTTGAAAGTTCCTGGTTGAAAGCCTTCTTTGCATTGAGGAAGCGGTTTTTCCTGTCCTGAATTTCGGAGGATGTTATTTCAAGGGATGTTGTGCAAGAATCATTAAAAGTGTGCTTGCTCAGGAAGGCGCGATTGTCTTTTGCGAATGGAATAAGTGTCTGAGAAAGAAAGTTGTTCTTTTGGGGCGCAAGATCTGGTAAATTCAAAAGCTCCTGGACTGGAACGACGGTTATGCCAGGAATTTTCAGTCCTTGAGGGGATATGGTGAAGGTTTTTGTGTGAGGACAGGAAGCAATGCGGCTTTCGAACCACCATGCAAACATTTTCATCCGCTGATCTGTTAGGATTCTATTTCCCAGATAGTCCATTTCAAAACATGCATTGCCCGAAAAAAGCATTGGCATTCCACTTGTCTCTGCGGGTCTGGTTCTTGTGGAATTTGTGTGGGATGCTTGTTCGAATGTGCTGCCCTTTATATGTGTCTGTTTGTCTGGAAAACCAAGGTCGAGTCCGCATACATATATTTTGGACGAACCTGCAAGCTCAGCAAAATTCCATGCGCAGCTTGCAACAGATCCGCCGGCCCCAAGGTTTCCAAGTTCTAGAACTCTTTGTTCAAAGAAATTGCCGATAGGAATCTGGCTTTGGCATGCAACTATTTTCTTGCAATGAAAATTGAAAACAGATGGATACACAGCGTTTTCGATGATCAAAATGCTTTCTGGACTTTCAAGGCCGGCTATGTGCCTGTATGCCCAATATTGTGGGTCGGTTATGATTATGAAATCTGGCTGGTAGCCATAGCGTAAACATGCTCTAAGGCTTGTGTCTACGCAAACGGTTACCACTTTGTTTCGTATTTGATTTAAGTGGGGTAATATCATTTGGAGAGATGGTCCGGCACCTAAAATCAGAAATGGAAGATCTGCGCCTTTTCCCTTGTAGATATTTACCGGGTCAAGAAGACATGTTTTAGAAAGGTTTGAGAAAGAATTTCTGAACCAAAGTTTACGAAACTTTTCCAATGTAGCGTTGTTTATGTCTTCTTTTTGCAGATTCCTATGGATCAATGTCTGCAGAAGAGAAAAATATTCTTTGGCATGATTTTGAAAACTCTGATTTTCAATGAGTTTTGTTTGATGCAGTCCAAAGTTATTCAGAATTCCAATTGCATCTTCTGGAATGCAACCAATAGCCAAAACGATAGAAGGATGGGAAAAAAAAATCTTGAAATCCACTAGAATCATGGAAGCAAGGAAATGATCAATATCTGGTTCAATCAAAATAATGGTCTTGTCTGCAAAGTCTGTGCACGCTTGAATTGGGCCGTAGCCTAAGCCGAATCCCATAAAAGCAATTGCATCCTTTTGCTGCATTTCCTGCTTTATGGAATTGCATAAAGATTCAGCTTCTTTCTGGGGATTGTATGCTGAATGAAGGCGAAGACCGTTTTCCTGCACGGTGATCTGTCCGTTTTTGCATTGACCGAGGGTCCAGAACGGAAAAACTGTTTCTTGAGCGTTATTGTCAATGGCATTTGAAAATTTACAGATTGCATCCTGGAAAAGCGGATATAAACTTGGGAATCTGTTTTTGAAAATTGTTATGTTTTTATTCCAGATTGAGTTCAATTATCATGTTCTCCGTAACGGGAGTTCCTGGGGATGGAGATTGAGAAGTGACCCAACCGTATCCGTTTATTTTAAGCTGAATATCAGTACGCTTTGTAAGAGGCAGCAGGTCACGCTTGGATTTTCCCGTAAAATCAGGAACAGTTTTGCCGATTGCCATTTCTTTATGGGAATCGATGGTGATTCTTCCGTCATGTTCAAAAGAAGCCGCGTCTCCTCGGCTCATTCCCAGATGGTCGATGATTATGTCTGCGGCTTTTTTTATTACTGGCGCAACAATACGGCCGGCATAAGTTTCACCTTTTGCTTTCTGAACTACAATATAAAGCACAATCTGGGGATTTTCTACAGGGAAAACAGCCATACAGTTTGAAACGAAATCTGTATCTGAGTAGCGGCCTGTGTTTTTGTCAGTCATTTGAGCTGTTCCGGTTTTTACACCGATGGAAATATCGTTAAGATGAGCTTTTGCGCCTGTTCCTTTGGTTGCCGTGGTTTCCATACAGTTAAGAACATATTTTGCGGTCGATTCGCTAAATAGCCGTTCCTTAAGTTCAGCTTTATGCTCGTAGATGATGTTGCCGTCCTTGTCGGTAATCTTTTTTATGATGGAAGGTTGCAGAGGAACGCCAAGGTTTGCGATTGCCATGGCAGCTTGAAGCATTTGAAGAGCAGAAACGCTGATTTCCTGTCCGATTGCTATTGTGGGTCTTGAACGAGCTGACCAAAGACGATTTGAAGGGTCTTTTACAGAACCTATGGTTTCACCAGGCAGTTCAATGCCTGTCTTCTGGCCAAAGCCAAGTCTTTTTATGGAAGCCATGAAAGCTTCGTCGCTTTCTGCCCGGTCGCTGATTTGTGCCAAAACATCGTTACAGGAATATTGCAACGCCTGTTCTGCGGTAATACGGCCATGGTGATCAAGACATCTGATTCTTATCTTTTCGCCACTTTTCATCATCTTTTCGTAGATTCCGTCGCACACGAAAGTATCAGTTTTGCGCAAAAGGCCAGCATCATACAACATGGCAATGGTAAAAATCTTAAAAACAGATCCCGGCTCGTATGCGACCATGGCTGGCCGATCAATTGTCTGCATAGCAGTTGCTTTGTTGTACTCATTTAAATCTACTGAAGGAAAACTGATGTAGGAAAGAAGTTCGCCAGTTTTTGCATCAGCTGCAAGAATCATCATTGATTCTGCCTGTGTGGTTTCCATTGTTTCTTTTGCAACCTGTTCAAGTTTATATTGAAGGTTTGCGTCGATTGTCAGATAGACGTTGTTTCCAGACTGAGAAGAGTCGTTATCATCTGAAGAGGGAGGTTGCAGCTGATTCTGCATTGTGTATTCAACGCCGGCAAGACCTTTGCCATCATCACCCATATAACCTATTACCTGGGCAGCAAGACTATGCTCTGGGTAAACTCTGCCAGGAATTTTGTCAAAAGAAACGAAAGTGTATCCGGATGAATCGATGATTTTTTTGAGTTCTTTGTATGTGGGTAAATCGATTTTTTTCTTGATATAGGCAAATCCAACGCCATTGTGTGCATTTAGGATAGAAATGATTTCTACAGGATTCATTTCAAGGACTTCGGCAACGCAAGAAGCGAATTGGGAAGGGTCCTTTATGTTTTCACGTGTTACACCCATGCTGTAGAAATTCGTTTGAACAGCAAGGAGTTTTCCTGTGCGGTCAGCAATGGAGCCTCGTTCTTCTGGAGGAATTACAATGTAGAATTCTTCTGGAGTTTGCCTTGAAAGCTTTACAAATGAACTGATTACATAAATGGCAAAAACAGCTCCTGCAATGGAGAGAAATATTAGATGTTTCTTTTTAAAGAATCCGTTCATTTGCCTAAAATCTTACCTGTAATATTTTTAACAGCAACAAAACCATATTCCCTGGAATCGATAGATTCTTCAATGTTGTCGCCCAAAACAAGGACATAGCCTGAAGGCACTTGAGAAAAAGAAGAAAGCCTTTTATATTCTTCTTCTTTCAACGGAATTGTTTTGTTGTTTACTTTAAGAATATACTCTGAATCGGCCAGAAATTCTAGGGCAGTGCCTTGGGTGGCAATACAGCGCTTGACAACTATCTTATTGCAATGCAAGAAAATAACAATATCGTCTTTTTTTGGATATGCCCACTGGTATAAAAATTCGTTTGAGAAGGGATTTACTATTCCGTAAGCCAGTTTGTTTACAACAAGGGTGGAACGGTCTTTTATGGTTGGTGTCATTGAATTTCCGCTGACTGACAATATGTCCACAACAAAAAGTTTTGCAATTGCCCCAAGAATAAAGCCTGCAACAACGCATAAAATGATTTTTTTTCGGAATGTGTTTTTCTCTCTATTTTCCATAATATAAATATCAAAATATATTCTAATATGTGAAACTTTTTCTGTCGATACTGTAGATATGGAAATAACAAGCTGGGTAGAAAGAGATAGAGGTTTTGAATGGAGAATGGTTTTCGAAAAATTCTCCGATACGTTATCTTCGCTTAAACATAAAAGATCGGATAGCCGACAGAAAGCTTTGTACAGTAATTATGCTCCCATGGGAGAAATTTCTTCTTCACGCAGCTCCATATCCCTGGATTTGCATGGAATACTCCTTCGTTTTGGCCTTGCATTCAATTTCCTTTCAGATCATTTTGTTCAGATTTCAAAATGGGGTCTTGCTTTGCTGGCTGCTACAATTGTGGTTGCGTTTGCATCTGGTAAAATTGCAGATGAAATCATTGAAAGCCAGAATTATTGTGGTGCTCTGGAACTTCCAGTTGAAGATGAAGATTCAGTTGAAGCATTGTACAAACTTATTGCCGATTATGCTTTAGGTGAAAAACCGGAATATAATTCGGATGGTTCGTTGATTGGAACAGAAGAAATCGATGTAAGTAAATTGATCGGACAGCCAGTCAGATATCAGGATTATAAGGTTCAGCCTGGGGATACGATTAGTGGCATTTCAAAAAAGTTTGGTTTAAGGAACATTTCCACATTGATTGCTGTAAATGGCATATCAAATGTAAGACAGGTTTATTCAGGACAAAAGCTAAAGATTCCATCAATGGATGGACTTGTCTATACAGTTAAAAGTGGCAACTCTCTTGCCGGCATTTCTGCAAAATTTGGAGTTACCCTTGAAGATATTGTTGATGTGAACGAACTTGAAAGCGGTAACCTTAGTGCGGGACAAAAGCTTTTCATTCCTGGAGCAAAACTTGATTCTGAAACACTCAAGGATGCCATGGGCGAAAGATTTAAGATTCCCCTTTATGTAAAGTACAAAATCAGTTCGCACTTTGGGCCAAGAATCGATCCAATCAAAAATGTTAAGTCAAATCATACTGGCACAGATTTTGCATGTCCAACAGGAACTCCAATCCACTCTGTGGGAGCCGGTACGGTTTCATACGTTGGGGAATCACGAGTTTTCGGCCTCTATGTGATTATAACTCATTCTGGGGGTTATCAGACCCTTTATGCACATATGTCGAAGATAACAGCAAAAAAAGGTCAGCAAGTAGGGCAGGGAACAATAATCGGTCTGGTTGGATCTACGGGTTATTCCACAGGTCCCCATCTGCATCTTTCGGCATTTAAAAATGGACGGCTTATAAATCCGTTATCATTGATAAAATAAATAGGACAGATTCTGCTGTCCAATAAGGTAGCATTACGGTGGTTGAGTTTATCGAAACCACCACATTTAGTGTAGCAGTCATTTCGACGAGTGGTTCCTGAGCCTGTCGAAGGATGGTTCCTGAGCCTGTCGAAGGGCTCAATGAGCGCTACACTCAATATTTTGGGGACAGCCTCTTTTGTTGTTTACTGGAAGTGAATATGAAATTTTGTGTTTGTGGTCATTGTGGCCGCTCGATTTTCAAGGAATTTGTTTTTTGCCCATGGTGTGGCGTAAAAGCTGTTAAAACTCAGGCTGAATATGCAGAAAGCCGGGCAAATATGTTTCTTATACATAATGACGAAGAAAGAAAAGTCCAGCTGGAAGCAATGGGCAAAAGAATAATTGAATTGGAACAGGAACTGAATGTGCTTGTCCTTAGTCACGAAATGCATCTATAGATGTATCAATGGAAGTTTGGAGGATGATCTATGAATACTAGAATAGCTTTTATTTTGAAAATTTCTTTGGTTTTAGTTGCAGCCGCCTTTTTTGCTGGTACAGAAGCATATGCAGGCATAAAATTTAGCGAAGCTGATATCAATGGCAATGACGAAGTTCTTTTTACAGTTTGTCATAATATTGCCGGCACAACCTCCTACAAAACTTTGTTTTCTGCAAAAATAAAGGA
Organism: Treponema sp.; assembly: GCA_016297405.1. Lineage (GTDB taxonomy): Bacteria > Spirochaetota > Spirochaetia > Treponematales > Treponemataceae > Treponema_D. The sequence continues at coordinate 2,947 of JAEDGP010000057.1, read as the reverse complement.
TGGTACTGCGCAGGAACGTCCCCAGATTCTTACTGCATTCCCAGAAAAAATGGAACTTCTTGGCGGCGGCAGCATTTTGCAGATTCGCAACCGGTATGGCACAGCGTTCTATCATTTAGAAGAAAATCGGTTTGAATGGAAGAAAAATCGAATCCGCATTCCTGAAAACTCAGTGCGCCTGTCACCATCGGCTGTAAGTCCTGATGGAAAATGGTATTGCAATGTGGAAAAAACTGGTGTGGCAACCGGTCGCCTTGAACTTAGAAGCAGCGAAAACGATAAAATTGTGGTTTTGGATACAGATGCTTCGTTCAGTTATCAGAAAGTGCCGGTAAAATGGATTGGTGACAGTTCGGCTGGAATCTACGAGAAGAACGGAAATGTATATTTTTTCCGCCCTGATGCAATGATGCGTGGTGTGGAAGTTGCGGAAGAATACAGAAAAATCGGCCCTGGTTCAATTGAATCTGTTAATTGGGCTGGAGGAAAATATCTTGTTTACATAGATTCGGATCTTGTTTATAGAATTAATTCAAAGGAACTTTATACTTTGGGCCTGTATTCAGGCATCATTGGAAAAGGTACTGCAATCGGAAGGCTTCCGTTTCAGTTTTCCGCATTTAAGGATAAATTCAGCGTTTCTCCAGATCTTGGACGAATGGTATTGATCCAGGCTGGAAAAGTGATTACAAGTTATAGGCTTGATGGGGTAACAAGTGATTATCTTGATGTTGAATGTTCCAGACCGTTTTTCGAAAAAAATGCCTCTCTTCTTGAAACTTCTGTTTTGTGGTGTGGAGATGGCTATCCATTAGTATGGATGAAAACCTTGCCGTTTTCTGGAGAAAAGCCTCAATCTTCTGTATATAAAATCACTGACAAATTTTCAAAATTGCTGGTTGCTGGCGATTCTGATTTACCGTACGTTTCAAATGACGGAAAAAAGTGTGCTTTTTATTCGGGAACCACATTGTATGTATATGATGTTTCAGTATGGAAGCGAATTGCGGAACTTGGGGGCGAACGGACAGTTTGTGTGACATGGATTGATAGTGACAACTTGTATGTTGGCGGCGAAAAAACGATCCGCAGGTGGACTTTGAGCAAGAACAGCTTCAAGACAATTATGCTTTCTTCAGCTGTTTCTGCCCATTGGAATGAGGAGCTTGGAGTTCCAGTTGCAGATGCTGGAAATGGTCACGCCTATAACTTCGACAAGTCTACTTCAACCTGGAGTGATGCCGGTTCCTGGGTTTCTCACTCTCCGGTAATCAATAACGGAAGGTATCGCCTTTTCTGCGGAGAAACAAAGAATCCAGGTTTTGAAAATGCTCTTTACGTCAGAACTCTTTCAGGGAAAGCTGTGACAAAACCTGTTTTGAGTGAAAGTACAGAGAAACGGGATGCCCTTAAACAATGTGCACTCGTATTTGATGCCTATGATAATGCAGACGGGCTTTCAAATATTCTTTACCAGCTTTCAATATATAATATTCGGGGAACGTTCTTTTTGAACGGGGAATTTATTCGCCGCTATCCTAACGAAACCAAACAGATTGCTTCAACTTCCAATGAATGTGCGGCAATGTTCTTTACGACTGCAAAGCTTTCTTCCAAAGAATTTGTGGTAAATGAAGAGTTCATCCGTAGAGGATTGGCTCGTAACGAAGATGAATTTTATCAGGCAACAGACAAGGAATTGTCCCTTTTATGGCATGCGCCATCATATCAGGCTTCAGAAAATGTTGTGCAAAGCGGCGCTAATGCAGGATATACCTATGTAAATGCCTTAGAACATACAACTGATACTATAACTTTGGAGCAGACGGTCCAGGGAATAAATTACTATACAACTTCGAAAATAATTGAACGTTATATAGATGCCCTTAAGGCAAATAATGGTGGCATTCTTCCTGTGACAGTTGGAATTTCCAGAGGAACTCGGGAACGATATCTTTATGAGGATTTAGACCTGCTTATTGCAGCGATTTTGGATGAAGGATTTGAAATTGTTCCTGTAAGGACACTTCTTAAATAATTTGATATAATTTCAGAAGAATATATGAAAAGCCAGTTTTTTAGAGATCAGATTTCGAAAAAGTTTGGACCTGTTGTGCGGGCAAGAAATTGCTATTTGTACACAAAAAAAGGCGTTCGCCTCACAGATTTGTATCAGGAAGGTGGCAAGGCCATTTTGGGGTGGGGCGGTTCTTCCTGCTGGACGATGTTCAAAAATGTGCTTAGTCGTGGTATATGCGGATCTTTCAATACTGAGGTAAGTGGTAGAATTCAGAAAGCCATTTCTGCTTTGCTGGCATCTGAAAGAGAGGTTTTTGCATATGAAAGCAAGCAGGAAGCTTTGAAGGCTAGTCTTGCCTGCTTTCCAAATGATGTTATGCAGTATCGACCATGGAATCCCGAATCAGTACTTTGGTCAGAAGTAAAATGTGTTCTGGTTACAGCTCCCTTGGCTTATGCAACCAGCATGTGCTATGTCTGCGTATTGAAAGAATGTCTTGATGATGAAAACAGAAAACTTTTCCATTCCGCTTTTATACCAGCTCCAATGGAAGCTTGCGTTGCAAGGTCGTTTTACAATCTGATTCAGGCCATTCAGGAACGACAGGAAAAGGATTGGTTCATATATGACCAGATCATTGCAAAATACTGGGAGCGTAAAGGCCCTTATCTTTATCCAAAAGTTAATCAGGAAAAATATGATCAATTTGTAGTTCATTGTCTTGAAAATGAATTGATTATAAGTCCAGATTTTAATGTTCCATCCATTGTTCCTTTTGGAGCTGATAAAGGTGTTTTCACCAAGCTTAAAAACAATCCTTTTGATATTTAGAATTTGGTAGCTGAAACCTGCACAGATAGCGCAGGTTTCAGCTACTTTAAGGGAGAAGGTATGACGCAAGCCCAAATGATACTTTATGCAATCAAG
>JAEDGP010000134.1 GCA_016297405.1 Treponema sp. | reverse complement strand
CTTCTTTATCATTAAAAAATCTGATAGAAATTTTGTTTTCCACTTCTTAATTCCTTAATCAGTAGTAGAGAGCTCTTCCATAATCTTTTTAAACTGCACTTCAAGGTCGTTGATGGAGGCCAGAATGTCTTTTGTGGCACGGTAGGTTTTCTTTTCTACCTGCTTTTTCTGGTATTTGTTGAAAGAGAACACATAGTCGTTGTCCACGATTTCCTGCTTTTCTACAAGGAATGACTTTTCATATTTTGTGCGGCCTGCTTCCTGGGCAAGGTTGTTCCAGCGCTGGATGATGTCTGGAATGTCGTTTGCTTCGATTGGGTCGCGTTTCTGGTCAAGGCTGTAACCGTCGTTTTCCATGTTGTACATCCAGACTTTATCTGTTCCGCCGGCGTTTGTTTTTGTAAAAATAAGGATGCCTGTCTGAACTCCCGAATATGGATAGAATACTCCGCCTGGCATAAAGATTACGGCTTCCAGCTTCTGATTTTCCACAAGTTCCTTACGGAGTTTTGTGTAGGCTTTGTCGTTTGTGTTGTTCATTACTCCAACCGGAACAATGCTTACACAGCGGCCACCTGTTTTAAGAAGACGGAGGAAAAGGCTTATGAACAGCAATTCTGTTTTCTTTGTACCGCCTGAAATCTGAATAAGAGATTTTGCAACTGTGCTTGGATCAAGGCTTCCGCTGAATGGTGGGTTTGCAAGAATAAGGGAATAAAGTTCCTTATCTTCGTAGTCTTCGCCAACGGAGTTATTGTATTTGATTGTAGGATTGTTTACTCCGTGGAGTGTCATGTTCATACAGCCGATACGGAGCATGTCTGGATCTGTGTCGTAACCTGTAAACATCTGGTTATCAAAATGAGCGCGTTTTTCTGTGTCTGAAAGTTCGCTCTGATAATGGTCTTCGATATATTTAGCTGTTTCTGCAAGGAATCCGGCTGAACCCATGGCCGGGTCAATCATTGTATCTTTAAGAGTTGGCTTTGCAATCTCTACCATCATGTCGATTATGTGGCGAGGTGTACGGAACTGACCGTTATCACCAGATGTTGCCCATTTAGAAAGAAGATATTCGTAGCAGTCGCCCATAAGATCTGCTTTGTCAAAACCAAGTCCCGGGTCGTTGATTGCATCTACCATTTTTTGCAGAATGTATGGTGAAGAAACTGCAAACTGTGCGTCCTTCATAAAATCTGCAAAGGAAGTTACTTTATCTCCGTGAAGAGTTTTGATGAATGGAAAAACATTATCGCGAAGATTTGAGAACATCTTTTTTGATTCAAAGTGGCTGAATACATTCCAGCGAAGGTCTGCATAGGAAACTTCGATATTAAGATCATCATTGATATATGAACCTTCCTTGAAAATGAGGTCTTTATCATAGTTCTTGATTTTTACCCCACGGGCAATCATGTCGTTGATTTTGCGTTCTTTTTTGATCTGCTGGTCATCAAGCATTTTGATGAAAATAAGATATGTAATCTGCTGAATATCGATAAGAGGATTAGTCATCTGGTTTGACCACATTGCATCCCAAAGGTTGTCCAGTTTATTTTTTACTTCGCCGGTAATCATAGATAAGAATTCTCCATTTATATAATAGTATAATTATAACACAAAACTATTTGTTAGAATCAAACTTAGCCTGATATTCAGCTTCTTTTTTGTCCTGATCTGCAGCATATTCTTAAAGAATTCCTACAGTCTTAAGTGTAACAGCATTTAATCCAACAGAAATAACTTCAACCAGAAGTTCTTCTGAAAGGTAAGCATTAACAGCATGTAAAAAATATCTTAGATACACTATTCATAAATAATCCAGATGAGAAGCAAAATATCAAGGATATATTATCAGGAAGTGACGAATTAAACAGATAAAATAAATCCGCGGTAGTTTCATCAGGCTCAACCACCGCGGATTCTTTTATTTAGTTTATCTTTGCTTCAAACTGTTCAACAATCTTGCCGCTCAAGCCTGTGTAGGTAAGCGGAGTTGCTGCAAGAAGCCTGCCCTTCACTTCATCGCTTACTTCAAGGTTCTTTGCAAGGTTGTGGAAGTCTTCGATTGTAACCTTCTTTCCGCGTGTAATTTCCTTAAGGCGTTCATAAGGCTTGTCAACATTGCTCATGCGAAGGAGATTCTGGTAAGCTTCTGCAAGAACTTCAGGAGTTGTTTCAAGAACTTCCGTAATCTTTGCGGCATTCACCTCGATTTTGCCAAGCCCCTTCTGCAAAGAAGCGTAACCGATCATTGAATGGGCAAAGGCAACACCCATGTTTCTTTCAACGGTTGAATCCGTAAGATCGCGCTGAAGTCGGCTTATGCAGAGCTTGCGTACAAAGAATTCAAACATGGCATTGGCCATACCAAAGTTTCCTTCCGCATTTTCAAAGTCGATTGGATTTACTTTATGTGGCATTGCACTTGAACCGATTTCGCCGGCAACAGCACGCTGCTTAATCCAACCGTCAGAAATGTAGCGCCATGTATCCATTGCAAAGTCTGTAAGGATATTGTTG
>JAEDGP010000056.1 GCA_016297405.1 Treponema sp. | reverse complement strand
GGTGGTTTCGATAAACTCAACCACCGGGTAGTTTCGGTAAACTCAACCATCGGGTGGTTTCGATAAACTCAACCACCGTAATGCAGCCTTTTGGGACAGCCTCTTTATGAAAACATAGAAGGTCGGTTAGTTTTTTTATCATGTAACAGAAAATCTGAAACGAATGAAATTGTTCTAAAGCCCAAGAAGTTTTTTTAGCGTTGTTCTTACATTCAGCGCATCTGTAAGGGCATCTGCTTCCTTAATGTACCGATTAATTGGTTCTTTTGCGTATGTTTCAAAGCTGTCACTTTTTTTCTGATTGATTTCATTGCCGCTGCATTTTGAACAGGCGGCTTTATCGTTTAATACTGCCCGAATCATCAGATTTTTTGGTGTGTTTTCAATGTCTATGAATTCAAGCATCTGAACTGAATACCCCATAGCTTCCAGATATTCGCCTCGAAGGGCATCGGTGGCAAGGGCTGCAAAACGCTCTTTGATAAGACCGTATTTTAAAAGCGGTGCAAATGGATCTGATGAATTGGGTGCATCATTATGTGAGTTGCTGTTTGAATTGATGTGCTCCTGAATGTTTGAAGCAATAAGAAGCTCGCTGTTTTTTGCAGAAGATTCCCTGGCAGCGACATTTTTGCCCTTGCCCGATTTTTTCCCTAGCTGCTGATTTATTTCGTGCTGGCAGCATGGAACGCTAAGAATTGCCCGGCAGTTTTTGCGCACTGCATAGTCAAGGGCATAATCTGTGGCCGTGTCGCAGGCGTGAAGCGTAATCACAATGTCTGGCGCATGACTGTAGCTGTAGTCGGCAATGTTCCCTGTATCAAACTGAAGTCCTTGAAGACCAAGCTGCCGGGCAATGTTGTTGCAATAGTCGATTACGTCTTTTTTCAGGTCCAGACCGATTATATCAACGGGAATCTGCTTTACTTGAGTCAGGTAATAATGTACGGCGAAAGTAAGATAAGATTTTCCGCATCCAAAATCAGCAATTCTTAGCGGATGGTCCAGCTTTTTTGTTACAACTGGCAGAATGTCATCAATGAATTCCAAAAATCTGTTTATCTGTCGGAATTTATCGTATTTGGAATTGATTATCCTTCCTTCTGTAGTCATGATGCCCAACAGAACCATAAAAGGCACAGGCGTTCCTTCCTGAATCAGGTAGTTTTTCTTTTTGTTAAAAGCATCACTGGTAATTTTTAGGTTTTGAGTAAAACTTTGTGCCGTGGATTTGCCGTTTGGTTCAGTTTTGAATGTTTGCCCGCTTTTTTCTTGTGTTTCCACCTCTTTTATTTTTTTTGAAATTTTTTTTATTTCGCCTTTTTTGTTGGAAAGAATCGTGATTTCTTCCGAGTCCGTTCTGATTATGCAATTCTTGAAGGTTTTCCCGGCGTTATCTTCCAGAAAAGATTCAAGTTCCTGTTGGTTTTTCTGCTGGTGGAATGCTTGTTTTTCAGTAAACATTTCCAGTTGGTATGCAGTACCGTTTGCGGTATTTGCAGCTTTGATCTTGATTCTCTGGTATGGACGACCTAAAATTTCTTCGCAGGATTTAGCTGGTTTGGAAAGAGTTGCAGAAATAATCATAGCTATTAAATATATACTAAAAAAATGAAAAATGTTACAATTTAATGCATGGGAAAGTGTATTGTTTTTGTAAATCAAAAGGGTGGGGTTGGAAAAACCACTTCCTGCATCAATATCGGAGCTTATATCGCAAAAGCCGGTAAATCTGTACTTCTTGTTGATTTTGACTCTCAGGGTAACATGTCTACTGGTGTTGGCGTAACTAAAGATAAGCCTACTGTTTACGAACTGATTGCTGGACAGGTTTCGCCAGAAGAAGCAATCAAACATTCGCCTGTTACCGGCCTTGATGCTATCAGTGCATCCATTGAATTGTCTGGTGCTGCAATCGAACTTGTTGAACAGGAAGAACGCGAATTCTTCTTGAAGAAGGCATTGGATCCTCTTAAAGACAAATATGACTATATTTTCATTGATTGTCCTCCTTCTCTTGGTCTTTTGACATTAAATGGGCTTGCGGCTGCGGATTCAGTTCTGATTCCAATGCAGTGTGAGTATTTTGCCCTTGAAGGTATTACTCTGCTTTTAAAAGCTGTAAACCGTGTTCAGAAGAGCATTAATCAAAATCTTACGATTGGTGGCATTTTCTTTACAATGTACGATTCCCGCACACGACTTGCGCAAGATGTTGTGATGCAGGTCAAAAGTTATTTCAAAGATGTTGTCTATAGCACAATTATTCCACGAAACGTTCGTCTGTCAGAAGCTCCTGCCAGAGGACTTCCAATTTGCAGTTACGATCCTGAATGTGCTGGTGCAAAAAGTTATGAAAAGCTTGCAGAAGAGGTAATGCGTCGTGGCTAAAAAGTTTGGTTTAGGGCTGGGCAATGGACTTGATGCCCTTATGGGGAAATCTGAAAAAGATAAGAACGAAATCATTGACGCCGTATCATTTAAGGGCAAAAGTGAAGCAGATGCCAAGATTTCTGTTTCATCTGAAAAAACTGAATCTGTGCAAAGCGTTGCACCAGCAATATCAGTGGCTTCTGCAAATTTGCCTGCTGGAATTGAAGCAGATGAAAACGGCTGTTTGTGGGTTGATCCTGCTTTGCTCAAACCAAATCCTCATCAGCCACGTACAGAATTTGATCAGAAAGCGCTTGAAGAACTGGCTGAATCAGTAAAAGAACATGGAATTGTTGAGCCGATCATCATTGAAAAAACGGATGGTTCGGATTTCTACATAATTGCTGGTGAACGTCGTACTCGTGCGGCTCGTCTGGCTGGTCTTGCAAAGGTTCCGGTTCAGATTCGCAAATTCGACGAACAGAAGAAGCTGGAAGTAGCTCTTATCGAAAATATCCAGCGTGCAAATTTGAATCCTGTTGAAGAAGCTCAGGCTTATTATAACTTGATGCAGATGAGCGGTTTGACTCAGGAAGAAGTGGCAAAAAGAGTAGGAAAGAGCCGCCCTGTAATAGCAAACAGCCTTCGCCTTTTGAAATTGCCAGAAGATATGTTGCGGGCAATTTCTTCAGGACAGATTGATGCAGGCCATGCAAGGAGTCTTTTGTCTGTAACAAATCCTGCGGATATGCGCATTCTTTTCGGTGAAATCATTGGAAAAGGAATGAACTGCCGGCAATCTGAAGAACGTGCAAAGGAATTGAATAACGGTGGTCGTGCTGCTGGAAAAAAAGATGCCAAAAAGGCTCCTAAAAAGGATCCTGACATAGCTGCCATTGAACAGAAATTCATCGAGGTTTTTGGTACAAAGGTTGTACTTAAAGGTTCGATAGAAAAAGGTTCAATCCAGATTGACTACTTCAGCAAGCAGGATTTGGATCGCCTTTATAATGTCATTGTACCGGAAAACCGGTAAAACATAATTATTGATTTGGTTGCTAAACTTTGAGGCCACCGAACACTTTTCCAAGGCTTTCGTGAATCACAAGGCTGGCCATGGAATCGCTGTTGGTGGCACTTTTATTTATGAGTACAATGTTTGTTCCGTGGAAATAATCGATTAGCCCTGCTGCCGGGTAAACTGTAAGAGAAGTGCCACCAATGATGAGCAAATCTGCGGCGGCAATTGCATCTATGGCGCCTTCAATTACATTCTGGTTCAGACCTTCTTCATAAAGAACTACATCTGGTTTTACAAGGCCGCCGCATTCTGTGCAAAGGGGAATGCCTTTTGGGTTTTCGGCGCATGGTTCGCTGTTTGCAATGAAATCAATATCGTAAAAGCGATGGCACTTCATGCAGAAGTTGCGTAAGGTGCTGCCATGTAATTCGAATACATTTTTGCTTCCTGCGGCCTGGTGCAGACCATCAATGTTTTGGGTAACGATGGCAGAAAGCTTTCCGGCCTGCTCCATTTTTGTCAAAGTCAAATGAGTGATGTTTGGTTGTACGCCTTTAATTATGAGTTTTTGCCTGTAAAATCTGTAGAATTCACTGGGGTTGGAATCAAAAAAAGTGCGGCCGATAATTGTTTCAGGGGGATAGTCCCATTGCTGATTATACAGACCGTCCTGACTTCTGAAATCAGGGATGCCGCTTTCTGTGGAAACTCCTGCTCCTCCAAAAAACACGATCCTGTTGCTGGAATCATAAAGGTTTTGAAAAGTCTGCAATTGTTCGTCAAAATTCATGGAGTCCTCGCCAAAAGAAGGTTGTTTTAATGATAATCATAGTGTTTTTGTCTCTTCTAAATCAATTATTTGCTGTTGAATTAAAGTTATTCTGTAAATATGCCGTAAATGAGTTGTGAAGAAATTTGTTTTTATGGAATTTATAGTCTAAAATATAATTCGGGAGATTTAAGATTATATGAAAAAACGTCTGTATAAAAAATTTTTTGTTGCCAATTTTATTTTGGGATTTGCACTTTCTGCAGGTTTGCTGTATGCACATGGAGCTAAGGATGTAGAGGAAAAGCAAGTTGAAAACATGAAAAGCTGGCAGGAATCCTTTGACCTTTCTGGTAAGAAAAAGGGTAAGTACAATATCCTCATTACAGCCAAAGACTTTGGTGGAAATGAATTTGTTGAAGGACCGTATAATCTTTATGTTGATCCAAATTCTGATCTCCCAGTAAGTGGTATTACAAATCCTCGTCCTGGCATGCGGATTGTAGGTAATCTGAATATAGTTGGAACTTGTATCGATGATGATGCTGTGGAACGTGTAGAGCTTGTTTTGGATGGAGATGAAGAACATCCTGTAAAAGCAAATGGAAAGGAATTCTGGTCCTACTATCTGGATACAACTGATCTGGAAGAAGGACTCCATACAATCAAAGTAAAAGGTTTTGATGTAAACGGCCTTGTGGGAAATCCAGTTTCCCTTTCCTGGAATCTGGATAGACGCCAGCCTGTAACAGCCATAAACAATCATGGAATGGGTGATTTGGTTTCAGGAACTGCAAAATTTACTGGGCTTGTAACAGATGGAAACGGAATCAAGCAGCTCGAATATTCTGTTGATGGCGGACAGTCTTTTCTTCCTGTGAGACTTAAACAGACAAAAGAAGGAAAAGTTTTCACTGTTTCTGTTGATACAAAATCTTTGAACAAAGATAAATCGCGAAAATTCCCTGATGGCCCGGCCATAATTTGGTTTAAGGCTACAGATAATGCGGGTTCAGTGGGTATTTATTCGTTCCTGTATTTTATTGATAATACCAGTCCTGACATTCAAATCGTTTATCCTGTTGAGAAAGAAGTACAGAACGGAAAATTTGCTGTTGCTGGATATGCGAAAGATATTCTTGGTGTAAAGGAACTAACATGGGAGTTCGGTTCGGAAAAAGGAAACTTTGAATTGATTCCTGGTAACCCTTATTGGGCAATAGTATTTGATACTACGAATTCTTCTGATTCTTCCAGAAAATTTACTGTAACAGGTAAGGATGTTGCTGGTAATGTTGTTTCAGTTTCAAGGGTAATTCCTTTGGACCAGAAACTTGATAAGCCAACTGTTGAAATCCAATATCCGACTGCGGAAACTTTTGTTGAGACGGATGAAAACCTTTATGTGCGTGGTCTTGCAAAAGATGATGACGGAGTTGCATCTGTAAAATTCAAGCTGGATGGAAATGACTGGATTGTGCAGGAAATAAAATCCAGCTTCTATGCGGAACTTGCAAAAGGTTCTGAATTGGCTCCTGGAAAGCACAGAGTTACTGTGATTCCAAAAGATAAGAATGGTGTGGAAGGCAATTCTTATGTGGTGGAATTCAACGCTCGTGGTGCTGTTCCAAATTTTGATGACGCTCGCATTGGTGGAGAATCTGTTGTGAACGGAATGACTGTTCATCCTGAAGCAGGTTTAACTTTCCAGACGACTGCAAAAAGCGGAATTGGTCTTTCTGCAGTTCATTATGATATTAAGTGGGGAAAAAGCGGAATCATTTCTGCTGATTTGAATCCAAACAATTCAACTTCTTGCCCGATTTCAATTCCATTGAATGCAGATTTTCCTAAGGGAATTGTAAAGATTTTTATTTCGGCTACTGATACGGCAGGAAGAACAACTGAATATAAAGCTTTGCTCGATGTAGTTAATACTGCCGAACTTCCATTGGCTTCCCCTGCGGTTGTTTTTGATGACAGCACAGTTGGAACTGATGGAACAATTATCAACAATGCTGAATTCCCGGCTAGCGGTTATTTTGTTGGCGGAAAAGCAAGTCGTGCAGAAATTGTGCCGGCCACACCTTTTGCAAAGGCGGAACTTCGTGGAAATTGCATTGTGCTTATTCCTGGAACCGCAATTGGTTCTTCGGAACCGGTAGTTGTTCGTGTAACTACTGACCAGGGGCTTAGATATGAATCTCAGAAGCTTGTATTTAAAAATGATACTGTTATTCCGGTTGTAAAAATCAGTGGTTCCAGTGAAACAAAAGCCATCGATGGAAAAGCTGGTGCTGTGACCATTTCCGGTTCCGTAGCTTGCGAAACTGGTGTTGGAAAGCTTGGCTGGCGTGTCCTTGGCGCAAAAGCCATTTCCAATGCTGGCCTTGTTACCGGCATGGAAAGTGTCACAAAATCTGAATTGAACGAATTGAAAGCTGGCCGTTCATTTAGCTTTACTTTTAATCCTGCAGATTATGGCTATGGAATTTATTTTGTAGAAGTAATTGCAGAAAGTGCCGGCGGAAATAAGTCTAGTGCAGTGGTTTGTGTGAATAATCTTCCTGCCATGCCAGAAACTGTAAACGGAAAGCCTGCAAGTGCAAAGCCTGCTACTGTGGTTTGGGCTGATGGCGAAGATGTTTATTGGGCTGTTGCTTATCAAGGTGAAGTTGAGCAGGATTTTGGTATCTTTAAAAGAGCCGAAATGAATTATGGAAGCAACAGCTTGACAGCAAGCGCTCCTGCTTCAGCTAAATCTTTGAAATATACCGCAAACCGACCGTATGAAATGAAAGCTGCTTTTGCCCTTGTTGGTGATAAAGCTTATGAAAGCGGCTATCCATTGGAGGTTGCAAAAGGCGGTTCTGGCAAAATTGTAGCTTATATTGATACTAGTGCAGCTGTTTCTGGTGCAAATTATGAAATCTATGGTGATAAAGTTCCAGGTGGTGCTGAAAAGCAGACTGGTGCTGCAATAATCACAAAAGATGAAACGGCAGAAAACCGTTGGATTGCAGAAATCCCATTGAACGGTCTTCCTGTAAGAATCAATAAGGTTAAGCTTGTTGTAAAAGGTGGTGGAATTGAACAGACTTTGATTGGTTCTGTTGGCATTGTGCGCCCATCTGATGCAGAAAAAACAGATGATCGTCGTGCCATTTATATTATGGAAAATGCCGGATCGACATACAGTAAGGAAAATGGCGCTTATCTTATGAAGAGCGGCGATAAGTTCAATTTCTATTCAAATACTGCAGAAATTGTAAGCGCTGATCTGGTTGCGCCTGTTGCAGGTCTTTCTGTTGAAAGGGTAGGAAATAATGTTGTTGTTACTGCCGAAAAGGACGGAACTTATTCTGGAGTTTCTGTTCGTGTGAAAGATGTGAATGGAGCTTCCTACACATCACCTGCGGTGAACTTTCTTGTGGATTCTGGTGCTCCAGAAGTAAATATTGAAACTCCTGCGTTAAATGCATGGTTAAAACGGTCTGTTAGAATTACAGGTACAACTACTGACCCGTCAGGAGTAAAATCAGGTGAATATTCCATTGATGGTGGAGAAACCTGGAAGGCTCTGAATCTTTCTTATACTTCAAAAAGCGGAATTGGTGCAACTTTCAGCGCTACAGCAGATATTTCTACTCTGGAAGATGGACTTGTTACTGTAGACGTTCGTGTTTATGACGTTTCTGGTAAAGTTCAGTATGCAAGAGTTTCAGCATGCAAGGATACAACTCCACCTCAAATCAATGTAATTGTTCCAACTGAAGATTCCATTGTAAACGGTGATAACCTTATTCTGTTTGAGGTTCGTGATAATGGAAGCTTTGAAAAAGCGTTCTATGTAGCTCCTCCAGCTTTGAAAAAGGAAAACCGCAGGTCTGAAGTTGGAACAGATAATTATGTAATTACAAATGTGGGAACATCGGAACAGCCAATTGATGAATCGATGTCATTCGAATTCAAAGATGATGCTGGAAATACCGGCTCCATTGAATCATGGAAATTCATGATTGATACAAAATCTGACCTTCCGGTAACAGAAATTCATTTGCCGGAAGAAAATGAAGTCGTTACCCGTGACTTTACGATTTCTGGTGTTGTATACGATGATGATGGTCCGTCTACAATTTATTATCGCATCGATAGAGGAGAATACAAAAAGCTTTCTGAACCAGGAACAAGCTTTGCAATCGATGTACCATTCTCAACAATGGTGGATAATGAACATACAATTTATGCGTATGCAGTTGATATTAATGGTGTCAAGGGCCCTGTAATTGAACGCAAATTCCGTGTTTCTACAGAAGAGCCAAAAGGTTCTGTTGAAAAGCCAACGATTGATACTTCTGTAAATGGAGTAATTACGATTTCTGGTGTTGCTTCTGATAAAAATGGAATCGACAAGGTTTTGATTTCTTTGGACAACGGCAATACATATAATTCAACTGTAGGAACTGAAAACTGGTCATATACATTTGATACAAGAGCGATTCCAAATGGAACACAGGTTGTATTCATTAAGGTTTTCGATAAATACGGCATTACAGGTTTGTATTCAAGTTTGATAAATATCGATAACCTTTCGCCAGAAATGGTTCTTGACTATCCATTGGATGATTCAAAGACTGCAGGTCCGTTGTTCTTCAGCGGATACGCATTTGATAACGTAAATATCACAGAAATGTATCTTACTATTCGCAGTTTGGACGGAAAATCTGTTCCACGGCGAATGAGCAGAATTGATTTTGAGCTTGAAAGAATCATTGCAAAGACAATTGATCTTACAAGTTTGGAAAACGGCCAGTATAACATCGAGCTTACAGCTCTTGATAAAGCTGGAAACGCAACTCATGTAAGCCGCAATGTTGAATTGAACAAGAACAAACCTCTTGCAACTGTTGATTTGCTTTATCCGCTCAACGGTGAAGAAAAGCGCGGTCAGTTTAATTTCTACGGCCAGGCTGAAGCTGATAAAGCTATTGAATCCCTTACATTGTATGTGGATGACAAAAATGTTGCCGAAACAAATCTGACTTCTAGCGGCTACTTTAAGTTTACGATGGGGCCAGAAAACATTGCTGATGGTGTGCACAAATATCGTGTAGAAGCAAAACTTGAAGATGGCACAAAAATCAGTTCCCGTGTTCAGACTTTGACTTATTCAAAAGTTGGACCATGGGTTACAATTGACAGCTTTACATATGGTGACTTTGCTATTGAGCGCCCGTTCATAGATGGTCATGCAGGTTATTCTTTGGATGAGGACGAGCTGCTTGCTTCAAAAATGAAAAAGGCAACAAAAGAACAGAAAGCTGCGATTGCCAGCAAAAAAGTTGCAAAGGTTGAAATAAGCTTTGACAATGGAAAAACTTTTGAACAGGTTTCTAAGGGCGCAAAGTGGATGTATCGCGTGGAAAATCAGGATTTGCCGGAAGGATTCCACTTCATGATTGTGCGTGCAACAATGAAAAATGGAGAAACTGCAATCGACAGATGTATCATCCAGATCGATAACACAGCTCCAAAGGTTCGTCTGATTTCTCCTGGTGCTGGTGGTCGTTATAATCAGCAGCTTGAATTCAGTGGACTTTCAAGTGATGATGTTGGTTTGAAGAGCGTTACTTTGTCAATGCGAAAAGGTGACAAATCATCTTACGAAGTTCCGTCATTCATTCAGGGCTTGTACCTGGACTGGCATTTCTGGGGTGCAACATTGTACGATATTGGTGTGGGACTTACGTTCTTTGATGATAACGTAAAACTTCAGTTCCAGTGGGGTCAGTTCACTCAGGCTCAGCGTGATATCTTCTCGAAGACAGATATGCGTTATGGCGGCGATAATGTTATGGGGCTTAAGATCCTGGCAAATGTAGCTGAAATCCCATTCAGTTTCTTCTTTGGACGAGATTTTGAATGTCTTTCTGCAAATATTGCAATTGGTGCGAACTTTACACGATTTAATGAATCGGCCAGTGGAAAAGCTCAGATTCTTTCAGCATTGCTTGCTCAGGTTGAGTTCCCTAAGTTCTCATTCCCTAAGATGAAGATGTTCAGTTCTTTCTCCCTATATTCAGAGTTCAGTTTGTGGTTTATTCCAACCGACGTTTCAACGGAATCTGGGGCATCAATTAAGAATATGATTCCACAGTTTTCTGAAGGTATTCGACTTAGCGTATTCTAGGAAGGTGACGGATGAGAAAAACAACGTTAAAAACTATTGTCGTTTCGGTTCTGTTCGCTGCGTGTGCGTCAGGCGTCTTTGGTGTTGATGCATACGTAAGTGAATTGTACCGGCAAATCGATATAGCGTTTTCGGATAAGTCTGAAAATACGCTGAACAACATTCTTTCCAAAAATAGCACTGATGCCAATTATTATCTTTTGGAAAACTACACCATGAAGAAAATCAGACGCCTGCTTTTGGATGAGGATTATGAGTTTGCACAGAAAGCAAGTATTGTTGTGATCGACAATGATCTTGATAATACTGATGCCATAGAAATGTATTCTGCAATTTCATCGTCTTTGGAAAACCAAAAAGAGCGCCAGCGGGAAATTGAGCGGAAGAAACAGGAAGAATTGGAAAAACTTCAGGTTGAAAGGGAAAAGAAACGTGTTGCTGTAGACAAGAAATATGTTTCTACCACTTCGGCATCTGGTGATGCTGTCTACACAAAAGAGCGTCATGAAACGTATACAGATAATTTCTGGTCATTCAGATTCGGGTTGTTCAATGGAGATTATGTAACTGAAAGCAAGAATTCCTATGATTCGTTCCGATATGGAATTTCTGGGGCATTTACTTATGAATATTCTTTTGAACAGCTGACAATTGGAATTGATGTTGATGCAGAAGCTACTTTGCTGCCGTTTACGAACGACGATAAAACCATTTTGGCAAATATTTCATTTGTTCCGAAAATTGGTTTTGGAGAGTTTGGCCGCTACTGCTTTATTAGAGCGGGATTTGCTTCTATCGTAAAAGGCGAGAATGGCAGCGAATCCGTGTTGTCGGATACGCTTTATACGCCAGTTCTTGGTTTTTCTTGGAATCAAATTCAATTTGGAAGTGTTAATTTTTCGGGAAATCTTGATTATTATATAGGGCATCTTGCTACAGATAATATAAAAGCTGCAGCTGGTGGAGGAATAAATTTTGCAATTCCTATTGCAGATATGGAGAAAGTTCAACTTAATTTTAATCTTGGTTTGAAAGATATTCTTTATATAAAGGATAATGGTATTGAAAACAGAGCCAGTGTTATTCTGGCTATTGGAGCTGAAAATGTTGGTAAATAAAAAGTTTTTCGCATTGATTTTTGCTTTGTTGTTCGCAACTTTTTATGTAGGTGCGCAATCCAATAACAAGGATTTGACAGATCGTTATCTGGAAAGGGCAAACGATTCTTTTGATTCGGGCAATATGCAGGATGCCTTTAAGAATATTAACTTCGCCCTTAAACTTTGCGGTGATCCGATTCCAACAAATGTGCTTTCGCTTGCAAAGTCAATTTATAGGGTAAGACTTAAGCAGCTTTTAGATAAATTTGATCAACAGCAGTTCATTGAAGTTCAGTCCAGTCTGGAAGAGCATCCTGATGTAAACGATGCAAGCCTTACAAAACTTGTCCGCCAGATTGAAGCAAAGAAAAATGCTTCTGAAAAGGCCAATGATAAAAAAGAGCAGCAGCAGTTTATTGAAAGTTTGAAGAACCAGGCTGAGCAGACCA